>JALNWC010000030.1 GCA_023231075.1 Rhodoferax sp. | reverse complement strand
TGACGTTGCGCCTGCGCCTGGCCGCCGGCTACCATCACCTCAGCGTGGCGGGCCTGCCCGGCGAGACGCTGGTGATCAGCGCGCCCGAGCGTTGCTATCGTCCGGCAGCACTGCAAGACGGCGGCAAAATCTGGGGCCCCACGGTGCAACTGTATGCACTGCGCTCCGCGCGCAACTGGGGTATTGGCGATTTCAGTGACCTGGCGCAACTGGTCGGACAAATGGCCGAACGCGGTGCCGACATCGTCGGTCTCAATCCCCTGCACGCGCTGTTCACGCACAATCCGGCCCACGCCAGTCCCTACAGCCCCTCGTCACGCCTGCAACTCAACGTGCTTTACATCGACGTCGAGGCGGTGGATGGCTTCAGCAGCTGTGACCCGCTGACGCGGCTGGTCCATTCAACCGAGTTCCAGGCCCGTCTGGCGCGCGTGCGCGAGGCACCATTGGTCGACTATGTCGGCGTTGCGGCACTCAAATTCGAGGCACTCGAATGCTTGTTCAGGCACTTTCGCGAACGCCACTTGACACCCGATGGCACACAGGCGCTGGACGACAGCGGGCGCGCCTTTTTGGCCTTTGTGGCGCAGGGCGGGGAGGCACTCTACCGGCATGCGCTATTTGAAGCGCTACAGGCGCATTTTCATGCCGGCGATGAGAGCCTATGGGGCTGGCCAGTGTGGCCACCGGCCTACCGCGATCCTGCCAGTAGCGAGGTCAAGCAGTTTGCCGAACAATATTGCGGGCGCGTGCAGTACCACCAGTACCTGCAATGGCTGGCAGCCAGCCAGCTGGCGCGCGCGAGCGACCACTGCCAGACGCTGGGCATGGGTGTGGGCCTGTATGTGGATCTCGCGGTTTCGGTCGATCGGGCCGGCTCCGATGTCTGGGGCGAGCGCGACGGCTTTGCCGCGGATGCCGGCATCGGCGCCCCGGCCGACGAATTCAATCCGAATGGCCAGGGCTGGGGCTTGCCACCACTGCGGCCGGACCGCCTGCGCGCCGGCCACTATCGCTACTTCATCGACACCTTGCGCGCCACTATGCGCGGTGCGGGCGCGCTGCGTATTGACCATGTGATGGGCCTGATGCGCCTGTTCTGGATACCGCCTGGACAGACCGCACGCGCTGGCACTTATGTGCATTACGCGCTAAACGAGATGCTGGCCATCGTGGCCCTGGAGAGTCAGCGCAACCGCTGCATGGTGATCGGCGAAGACCTGGGCACCGTGGCCGACGAGGTGCGTGCGGCGCTGGCGCGTTTCGACGTGCTGTCTTATCGCCTGCTGTACTTCGAACGCCAGGACAATGGCGAATTCAAAGCGGCGACCGACTACCCGGCGAATGCACTGGTGGCCGTCAACACGCACGACCTGGCGACACTGGCCGGCTGGTGGCATGGGCTCGACTTGCGCTTGCGCCTGCAGCTGGGCCTGTTCCCCGACCTGCAGGTCTTTGAGAAGCAACTGATCAACCGCGCGCAGGAGCGCGTACAGCTCCTGTCGGTGCTGCAGCGCGCTGACCTGCTGTCGGCGGCCGAAGTGGCCGATGCATGGGCCGGGCCGGACCTGTCGGCGCATGCCGTGCAGGCGGTTCACGCATTTTTGGCGGCAACGCCGTGCGTGATCATGACCCTGCAGCTCGAAGACGTACTCGGCATTGGGGAACAAATCAACATGCCGGGCACGACCGATGAGCAACCCAACTGGCGACGCAAGCTGCCGCTGGACCTGACAGCGCTCGCAAGCAATGCAGCCATGCAAACGCTGTGCCGAACCTTGTCCGGGCTGCGTCCACGACGCCGTGCCAAGCCCATCGATCGCAGCGCCATGCAGGCCAAGATTCCGCGCGCCACCTACCGGCTGCAATTCCACAAGGATTTCGGTTTCGACGACGCTGTGCGCATCCTGCCGTACCTGGCCCGCCTGGGGGTGAGTCATGTGTACTGTTCCCCCATCCAGCGGGCCCGCTCTGGCAGCATGCACGGCTATGACGTGGTGGCCCACAACGAGGTCAACCCCGAACTCGGCGGACGCCCGGGCTTTGAGCGTTTCGCGCAGGCACTGCGCGAACGCGGCATGGGCATGCTGCTGGACATGGTGCCCAACCATATGGGGATCATGGGCGGTGACAATGTCTGGTGGATGGACGTACTGGAGAACGGGCCGGCCTCACTTTATGCCCAGCACTTCGACATCGACTGGCTGCCGCTCAATCCCGAGCTCACCGGGAAAGTATTGCTCCCGGTGCTGGGCGACCACTATGGCAACGTGCTCATGAGCGGCAACATCGGGCTGCACTTTGAAGACAGCACGGGCAGCCTGGCGCTGCGTTACTTTGACCATCGCTTTCCGCTGGCGCCCGAAAGCTACCCACAGGTATTGATGCTGGCGCAGACGCGACTCGGTGACGTGGACCTGGCCGCCAGCCTGGCCAGCACGGCGACTGCTTTCGGTCACTTGCCCGGGCGCGACGTCTGTGACTCCGGCGCCCGGGCCGAGCGCGCACGCGACAAGGAGTTGCTCAAAACCAGGCTGGCCCGGCTGGCGGCCCGCCAACCGGGCGTGGCGCAGGCCATCGCCAGCGTGGTGGCAGAGTTCAACCTGGCGAGTGCCCGCGATGCGCTGCATGCGCTGATCGAAGCACAGGCTTACCGGCTCGCCTACTGGCGTGTCGCCTCCGACGACATCAACTACCGGCGTTTCTTCGACATCAACGAACTCGCCGCCCTGCGCATGGAGCGCGAAGATGTGTTTGAAGCCACGCAGTCGTTCGCGCTGGACCTCGCGGCGGCCGGCACGATCGACGGGCTGCGCATTGATCATCCGGACGGTCTCTACGATCCGGCACGCTATTTTGCGCAATTGCAGAGCGGCTACGCGCGCCGCGCCGGCCTGCTGCTGTGCCCGGATGAGCAGGGCCGGCCAGCACGACCGCTCTATGTAGTGGCGGAAAAAATCGCCGCGCGCCAAGAAGATATCCCGCTCAACTGGCACATCCACGGCATGACCGGGTACCGGTTTGCCAATTCAGTCAACGGGCTGTTCGTCGACCCCTCGGCGGCGGCCAAATTCGGGCTGATCTGGCGCAATTTCACGACCGTTAACGAGAGTTTCGACGCGCTGGCCTATGCCGGCAAGCGCGACGTCATTCGTTCGGCGCTGGCCTCCGAGCTTAATGTCCTGTCAACCGAACTGCTGCGCATCGCCCACGCCGACCGACGCACGCGTGACTACACACTCAACACCCTGCGCCGCGCCTTGACCGAGGTGGCCGCCTGCCTGCCGGTGTACCGCACTTACTTCATTGACAACGCCTCCGAGCAGGACCAGCGCTTTGTCAACTGGGCCGTGCGCGATGCCGAGCGCCACAGCCAGGACGCCGACCTGTCGATCTTCGGCTTCGTGCGCCAGACCCTGCTCGGGCAGGCGCTGGTGGATGCCCCTGACGACCTGTGTCAACGGGTACGCCGGTTTGCCATCCGGTTCCAGCAATTCAGCGCACCAGTGGCAGCCAAGGGCGTTGAGGACACCGCTTTTTACCGCTATTTCCCCTTGAGTTCGCTCAACGAGGTGGGCGGTGACCCGACCCACTTCGGGGTCACGGTGGCCGACTTTCATAGCGCCAGCGTCGCCAGAGCCCAGCACTGGCCGCACAACATGTTGGCCACCTCCACGCACGACAACAAGCGCTCGGAAGATGTGCGCAATCGCATCAACGTGTTGTCTGAAATGCCGGCGCGCTGGCGCCTGGCCTTGCGCCGCTGGCGCAGCCTGCACCGCGGCCTGCGCCACCAGCTGGAGGCAGCCGGCGCCGCGCTGGGCTCGCCCTCGCACGGAGACGAATACCTGCTGTATCAGACGCTGCTGGGCACGCTGCCTACGGGCGAATTGGACGATTCGACGCTGGCGCCTTACCGGGAGCGCATCGTGCTCTACATGCAAAAGGCGGCTCGCGAGGCCAAGCTGCACACCCGCTGGACCCATCCGGACGAAGGCTATGAGGCCGCGCTCGAAGGCTTTGTGCGCGCGCTGTTGGGGCACATCGAGAACAACACCTTTCTCTCCGAACTGCGAACGCTGGGAAGCGTGTTGACCCATTTTGGGACGCTCAACAGCCTGAGCACCACCCTGCTCAAATTCACATCGCCCGGCGTGCCAGACCTGTATCAGGGCCACGAGACCATCACCCTGACGCTGGTGGACCCGGACAATCGGCGGCCGGTCGACTTTGCGTCACTTGATCAGCGCCTGGGTTCACTGGAGACACTCGATCCGGCACAATTGCCAACGCTTATGGCGGCACCGGAGGATGGCCGTGCGAAGCTGTGGATCACGTGGCGTCTGCTGGCGCTACGGCGCGAACGGCCAGCGCTGTTTCGCGACGGCGATTACGCAGCGCTCATGGTCAGCGGCACGTACGCCACGCATGTGGTGGCGTTCGCGCGTCGCCACAACGGCACATTGTTGGTGGTCATTGCCGGGCGCTTGTTCGCCCGGCTGCTCGGCGAGGCGATGCTTCCGCCATTGGGCGAGTCGGCGTGGGCGGACACCAAGGTCGCGATCAACCTGCCCGACGGCACGCGACTGAGCAACATACTCACCGACGAGATACTCATCGTCGAGCGCGGCGGCATTGCCCTGAGCGCCGCGTTCGCGTGCCTGCCGGCCGCCGCGCTACTGGGTCCGGCTTGACGCCGTCCTGCTTTGCGTCACAGCGTGAATTCCTTCGTCTGCCCATGCCTGAGTTCATGGATGTCGTTCTTGAAGCCGATCTTGATGAGCTCTGGCGTGACGCCCGCCACCTCGACGGTGAGCAGGTCGCCAGAGATCGTCAGGGTGAGCGACTTATCGCGGTAATGGACATGCAGGCACAGATTTTCGATGGTCCTGGGCAAGCGCGGATTGAGCCAGAGCACGCCGCCGCGAACCTCTATCCCGGTGTAGGCGCGCTGCATCATGTCCACGGTGGAGGCCATGGCGCCCAGATGGATGCCTTCCGGCGTGGTACCGTCCTGGATATCCTCCACATCGCTCATCAAGGCCTCGGCAAACAGGCGCCACGAGCCTTCCCGATCGGATCGCGCCAGCACCCAGGAATGGGTGACACGGCTCAGCGTGGAGCCATGTGAGGTCCGCTTCAGGTAGTAGTCGATGTTTTTGGGGATGGTGTCGTATTCAAACGGGTAATCCAGCCGCCTGAAGATGTCGCCCAGTTCCTCGGACGAGAACAGGTAGAACAGCATCAGCACATCGGCCTGTTTGGAGACCTGGTAGCGATTTGGCGTGTCGTCCTCGGCGTCAAGAACACGATCGAGCCGCTGGATGTCGCCGTATTTCTTGCGATAACCATCCCAATCGAACTCCTGCAGACGCTCGTAATGCTCGAACTGGCTGATGATGCCGTCGTCGTGGAACACGACGCGCATCCGGCGACTGACATCGTCCCAGCGTTCCAGCTCCTCCTGGCGCAAGGCCAGCGTCTCGCTCAGCTCCTGGCGCCGCTCCCGGGGCAGCAGGTCCAGCACCTCCAGCGCACGGCAAAGCACCCACACGGCCATGACGTTGGTATAGGCATTGTTGTCCAGCCCCGGACGCTCGCTGTCCGGATAGGCGTCGTGGTATTCATCCGGCCCCATCACGCCCAGGATTTCATAGCGTTCCAGTTCCTCGTTGTAAGTGGCCATGCTGGCCCAGAAACGGGCAACTTCCAGAATCATCACCGCCCCATAAAAGGACAGAAACTCCATGTCCTGCGTCACCTGAAAATACTGCCAGACGTTGTAGGCGATGGCCGCGTTGACATGGCGCTGCAAATTACTCTTGTCCGAAATCCAGCGGCCCGACTTCGGATTGAGGTGCAGGCGCTGGGTTTCCTCGCGCCCATCGCTGCCGCTCTGCCAGGGATACATGGCGCCGTCATAGCCAGCCTTGCGCGCGGCGGCACGCGCCTCGTCAAGACGACGGTAACGGTACATCAACAGCGCGCGGGTGATCTCGGGGAGGCGCAGACTGAGAAACGGGAAGATGAACAGCTCGTCCCAGAACACATGGCCGCGGTAAGCCTCGCCATGCAGCCCACGCGCCGGAACGCCTGCGTCCAGGTCCATGGTGTGCAGCGACACCGTCTGCAGCAGGTGAAAAATATGCAGCCGCAGCACCAGCACCGTCGCCAGCCCCGGTTCGGGCTCGCGCATCCCGAGGCCCATGTCGAAACGCCCCCACAAGTGCCCCCAGGCCAGCACATGGCTTTGCAGCAGATCACGGAAACGTCCTGCACGCGCGATGCTTTCCACCGCTTCCAGGCCGCACTCGGAGGTGGCCCTGTCTTTTGAGCTGTGCAGACTGACAATTTTTTCGATGACCAACGGCGTTTCTTCTGCGATATCCAGCGCGATCAACTGGCCTATGTAGCCGGGCTCCTCCCGTGTTTGGCGCTCACCGGCCAGTGGCTGGTCATTGGCCCATAGCCGGGTGGCGGCAGCCTGCACCACCTCAATGTGCGACTGGCTGGTGCGCACCCTGAGCAGCAGGGTCTCTGCGTCGAGCAGACGGGTTTCCAGCCACTCCAGATGCCGGTTGCCAAGCCCCCGGTAACGCGCAACGCCGTCATTAATGATCCGGCCATCCAGCGCCGTGCGAATTTCAATGCGCCCCGACCAGTTTTCTGCGGTGAGCGTGGTTTCCAGCGCGGCAAGGTGCGGCTGCTGCATGTGCACCAGGCAACGGCTGGCCAGCCGGGTCACATGCCCCTGAGCATCCTTGAATCGCAGGTTGCGCAGCAGCACGCCCTGCTTGAGGTCGAGCTCCTGCCGGTAAGCCAGCACCTCTACCTGCTGTAAATCAAACCACGCGCCGCCGACCCGACGGAACGTCAGGGGTAGCCAGTTCGGCATATTGACCAGGTCCTCGTTTTCCACATCGCGTCCGGCGATCCGGCTCACCAGCCGGTTGTAGCCGCCCGCCAGATAGGTGCCGGGGTAGTGCACGTCGTTGGCATCCACTTCGGGCGCGGCGCCGCGCGTGGCGAAATAACCATTGCCCAGGGTGCACAGGGCCTCGCGCCGCTTTTCCTTGGTCGGCTCGAAGTCTTCATAAATCAGGGACCACTGACTCATGTCACGCCGCCCCGCGCCAGGGTGGCCAGCTCACCCAGAAAGCGCCGTACTTCTTCAATGCTGCCCAGGGCGTACTGCGCGGCCGTGTCGCGCGCTTCGTCGCGCACCAGAATGCCGATGCCATGGCCATGCGTATTCAACGCCCTGAACGCATCTTCGTCGGTGCTGTCGTCCCCAAGATACAGCACGAATGCATCGGATTGCGCCAGGCCGAGCTTGGCGAGCAGCCAGATCATGGCCCGGCCCTTGTCCCAGTCGATATCCGGCTGCACTTCAAAAATCTTCTTGCCGTGGGTCTTGCGCAGTTTCGGCTGTGTTGCGAGCACGGCATTCACAGCGGACTCCACGGCCTCCAGGTCTGCCTGCGCCACCTGGCGAAAATGGACGGCGATGGCGTATTTCTTGCGCTCGACCAGAACGCCGGCGATGCGCCCCAGCCGTTCCCGCAGCGCCAGTTCGACCTGGTCAAGCCAGGGCAGAAATTCGCTGCCCTGCTGCTGTTCGATGTGCATGCCCCGGGGGCCGCTGATTTCAAAACCATGGCTGCCGCCATAAACGATGTCTTCCAGGCCCACGCGCGCCCGCACATCGGACAGATCCCGGCCGCTCATCACGACCACCGTGCAATTTTGGGCCAAGGTGCGCACCGCGTCGCGCATGTCGTCGGACAACAGCGCCAGCTCGGGGCGCTGCACAATGGGCGTCAAGGTGCCGTCATAGTCAAGAAAAACCGCCGGGCTTCTGCCTTTCATGCGGGTCTTGATGTCTTCAAGCGCTGCCAGCGCGGAAGGCAGCTCGTCACTGCGCTGGCGGGCAGGCGCGGCTTCCCGCGCGACGCTGACTTGCGCCAGATCCGCCACCACGACGTGCGCGCCGGCGTCTTTCAGCTCCTGTGCGTGGCCGCTGCGGTCCACGCCGATGACCAGACCGAAGCCGCCACGTCGGCCAGCCTGCACACCGGCAATCGCGTCTTCCACCACGACGCTGCGCGCCGGCTTCACGGCAAGTTGTCGCGCCGCTTCCAGGAAAACATCAGGGGCAGGTTTTCCGGCAAGGCCCAGGCCTTGTGCCGCCACCCCATCCACCCGCACGTCAAACAGCCCGGTGATGCCGGCGGAGGCCAGCACGGCCGCGCAGTTTCTGCTGGCGGAAATGATGGCGATTCTGACGCCCTGCGCCCGCAATCGATGGATGAGACCGATCGTGGCGTCATACACCTGCACCCCCTGTTTCAGCTGCTCCAGATACAGCAGGTTCTTGCGGTTGCCGAGTCCGCACACGGTCTCGCGCTCAGGTGGATCAGCCGGATCGCCGTAGGGAAGCGCGACGCCGCGCGACTGCAGAAAATCGGCCACGCCGTCATAGCGCGGCTTGCCGTCAACCAGACGGCGGTAGTCGGCGTCCACATCAAATGGACGAAACGCTTGGCCAGTGGCCGCCGTCTGCTGTTGGAGAAAAGCATCGAACAGCGTTTTCCATGCTGCGGCGTGGACTTTGGCGGTGCGGGTGACCACGCCGTCGAGATCGAAAATGACCGCATCAAAAGCCTCCCGGCCAAGCGTGAAACGCTGCGTGTCTGGATTTATTTCGTTCATGGCCATTGACCCTCTTGAGTTTGCATCTGTTGTTTATTGTCTTTGCCGTCTTTGTGAGCGCCACCCAGCGCAAACGTCATGCCGCTCAGGCGAGCAGGCGCCGGTACAGCGCCACATACTGCGCCGCTGCCTTGTCCCAACCCAGGGGCTGTTGCATGGCGCGCTGGCGCACAGCGTACCACTCGCTCTTGCGCTCATACAAAGCCACGGCGCGACGCATGGCGCGGTCCAGCGCCTCGGGCGCGAAATCATCGAAAACAAAACCATTGGCCGTGCCGTCGGCCAGATGCTCCAGCGCGCAATCGACCACCGTGTCGGCCAGCCCACCGACCCGGTGCACCAGCGGCAAGCTGCCGTATTTCAGGCCGTACATTTGCGTCAGACCACAGGGCTCGAAGCGCGACGGCACCAGCGTCACATCGGTGGCGGCAAAAATGCGGTGGGCAAAGGCCTCGTCGTAGCCGATGCGCACCGACACCGCTTGCGGGTAGGAAAAAACACGCGCCTTGAAGGCCGCCTCCAACGCAGATTCCCCGGTGCCCAGCACCACCAGTTGGCCGCCTCGGGCGATCAAGGCTTCGAGCACGGCGAGCACCAGGTGCAATCCTTTTTGTTCGGTCAGACGGCTCACCACCCCAAACAGCGGCGCGTCGGGTTCGGGCGCCAGCCCCAATTCCTGTTGCAGTGCCGCCTTGCAGCGCGCCTTGCCTGCGGTTTTTTGCGCGTCAAAACTGTGGGGGATCGCGGAGTCGGTGGCCGGGTTCCACACGGATTCATCCACCGCGTTGAGAATGCCGCTCAGCTCATGGGCACGGGCACGCAGCAGCCCATCCAGCCCGCAACCCTGCTCCGCGGTCAGGATTTCCCGCGCATAGGTCGGACTCACGGTGGTGATGTGGTCAGCGTAATAAAGCCCGGCCTTCATGAACGACAACTGGCCATGGAACTCCAGTCCGTTCACCGAAAACGCATGCGTGGGCAGGCCCAGGTCAAAGAAATGGATCGGGGCAAAAACGCCCTGGTAGGCCAGGTTGTGCACGGTGTACACGCCGGCCACCCGGCGACCCCGGCTGGGCCCGAACGCCAGGTAGGCCGACGTCAGGGCGGCATGCCAGTCATGGCTGTGCGCCACGGCGGGCTGCCAATGGGGGTCAAGTCCGCACGCCAGTTTTGCGGCCACCCAGCCCAGCAGCGCAAAACGCAGGTGGTTGTCAGGGTAGGGTTGACCCCGCGCGTCTTCATAAGGCGTGCCGGCGCGCAAATAAAGGTGCGGTGCATCGATCACATAGGCCCGCACGCCCAGGCTGGCCAGCACCCCCTGGCGCAACACCACGCGCTCACCCCAGGGCGCCGTCAACTCGGCCAGCACCTCACCGGTTTGCAGATCGGCCAGGATGGGCGCAAAGCCCGGCAGCAACACACGCACCTCGCAGCCCGCCGCGTTCAAGGCAGCCGGCAAGGCCCCGGCAACGTCAGCCAGCCCGCCAGTTTTAAGCAAGGGAAAAATTTCGGCACTGACCTGCAACACATTCATCAGAAAACTCTCTATTTCAATTGGGCCAACATCTCGCGGGTGATCAACACCACGCCGCCTTCGCTGCGCTCAAAGCGCTGCGCATCCAGTGCGGCATCTTCGCCCACCACCAAGCCCTCCGGGATAACACAGGCGCGGTCGATCACCACCTTGCGCAGGCGGCAATGGCGGTTGATGGTCACATTGGGCAGCACCACGGCTTCGTCAATCTGGCAGTCCGAATGCACCCGCACCTCGGAAAACAGCACCGAATGCGCCACATGCGAGCCCGACACAATGCAGCCGCCAGACACCACGGTATTGGCATAAATGCCATGGTTCCCGTCTTTGTCGGGCACAAATTTGGCCGGCGGCAACTGGCGCTGGTAGGTCCAGATCGGCCATTCGGTGTCATAAATGTCGAGCTCGGGCACGGTCGAGGCCAGATCGAGGTTGGCCGACCAGAACGCGTCGAGGGTGCCGACATCACGCCAATACGGCTCAACTTCACTGACGCGCGAGACACAGGACAAGCCAAACGGATGGGCGATGGCCCTGCCGTCAGCCACTGCCTGGGGAATCACATTTTTGCCAAAATCGTGTTCCGACTGCGGATTGGCCAGGTCATCATCGAGCAACTGGTACAGGTAATCCGCATCAAAAATGTAAATGCCCATGCTGGCCAGCGACACGGCATCATTGCCGGGCATGGGCGGCGGGTCGGCGGGTTTTTCCACAAAAGCGGTGATTTGCCGCGTCTCATCGACGGCCATCACCCCGACTGCGCTGGCCTCGGCCCGGGGCACTTCGATACAACCCACCGTGCAGCCCGTACCGCACGCCACATGGTCCTTGAGCATGATCGAGTAGTCCATCTTGTACACATGGTCGCCGGCCAGGATCACGATGTACTGGGGCTTGCTGGAGCGGATGATGTCCAAGTTCTGGAAAATGGCGTCGGCTGTGCCGCGGTACCAGTGCTCCTCACCGACGCGCTGCTGGGCCGGCAGAATGTCCACCATCTCATTGAGCTCGGCGCGCAAAAAACTCCAGCCACGCTGCAAATGGCGCATCAGCGAATGCGACTTGTACTGCGTCACCACCGCCATGCGCCGAATGCCCGAATTCAGGCAGTTGGACAGCGCAAAGTCGATGATGCGGAACTTGCCGCCAAAGTAGACCGCCGGCTTGGCACGTTTGTCGGTCAATTGCTTGAGCCGCGAGCCGCGTCCGCCGGCCAAAATCAAAGCCACGGTATGCCGCACCAATTGATGGGTTTCCGGGGCTCTCTTTTCAACATTTACCATGATTGTCTCCTTGTGATTGATTTTTTCAGGTCGCCACCGTGGGGCCGGTCATGCCGGTGCGCCCCCTGATGCCGGCCACCTGCTCGGCCAGCGCCGCCAGTTCCGCCAGCGCCTGCTGCACAGGCTGGTCCTGCTGCGCCACATCGGCCTCATAGCGCTCCAGATAGAGCCGCAGCGTGGCACCCTCGGTGCCGGTGCCCGACAGCCTGAAAATGACACGCGCGCCATCGTCAAACATCAGCCGGATGCCTTGCTGACCCGAGACCGAGCCGTCCACCGGGTCGGTGTAGGAAAAATCATCGGCCAGCACCACTTGCCGAGACCCAAACCGGCGCCCTGGCAGCGCAGGCAGCTCGGCGCGCACATCCGTCATCAGCGCATTGGCCGCGTCCACGGCAATGCCCTCATAGTCATGCCGGGTGTAATAGTTGCGGCCATGGACACGCCAATGCTCACGCACCAAAGTTTCGACTGATTTGCCCGTCGCACCTTGCAAATTCAACCAGAACAAAATCGCCCACAGCCCGTCCTTTTCGCGCACATGGCTGGAGCCGGTGCCATAACTTTCTTCGCCGCACAGGCTGACGCACCCGGCATCGAGCAAATTGCCGAAAAACTTCCAGCCGGTGGGGGTCTCGAAGCAGGGCAAATCCAGCGCCCTGGCCACCCGGTCCACCGCCGCCGAGGTCGGCATGGAGCGCGCCACGCCGAGCAAACCGCCTTGGTAGCCCGGAATCAACCTGGCGTGTGCCGTCATCAGGGCCAGGCTGTCGGAGGGCGTGACCACAAAGTGGCGGCCCAGCACCATGTTGCGGTCGGCATCGCCGTCCATGGCCGCGCCAAAGTCGGGCGCGTCAAGCCCTTGCATGTGATTGATCAGGTCTTCGGCGTTGACCGGGTTCGGGTCAGGGTGCAGGCCGCCAAAATCTTCCAGCGGCTCGGCATGGACCACGGTGCCTGTCGGAGCGCCCAGCTCGCTTTCGAGGATCGCCCGGGCATAGGGGCCGCCGACGGCGTTCATGGCGTCGACGCGCACCCTGAAGCCGCGCTGGAACATGCCGCGCAGCAGCTCAAAGTCAAACAGCTCGCGCATCACCGCCGCGTAATCGGTCACCGGGTCGATCACGTCCACCTGCATGTGCTCCAGTTGCTGCAAACCCAGGCGATCCAGGTCGATGTCAGGGGCATCACTGATGCGCAGTTCGCGCACAACCTGGGTACGTGCGTACACCGCTTCGGTCAGGGTTTCCTTGGCCGGGCCACCATTGCCGGCGTTGTACTTGATGCCGAAGTCGCCCTCGGGGCCGCCGGGGTTGTGGCTGGCCGACAGCACGATGCCGCCGAAGGCCTGGCGGCGGCGGATCACCGCACTCACCGCAGGCGTCGACAAAATGCCGCCACGCCCCAGCAGCACGCGCGCCACCCCGTTGGCCGCCGCCAGCTTCAGGATGATTTGCACGGCCGTGCGGTTGTAAAAACGGCCATCGCCGCCCAGCACCAGCGTCTGGCCTTTCAGCGCCTGGGCCTCGGACCCTGAGGCATGGAGTACGTCGAACAGGGCCTGGACAAAATTTTCCAGGTAGCGGGGCTGGGTGAACACCGCCACCTTCTTGCGTAAACCAGAGGTGCCGGGACGCTGCCCCGCAAAAGGCTGGGTTGGGATTGTCTGAATGGCCATGATGGGTAACACCTGATACAAAGTGACCACTTGAATTTAGCACCAATTGGGGCCGTAAACGGACGGCACCCGCCCTTTAAAATAGCGACATTCCCCCTGGCTTGAATCGCCCGCCCTTGTCTCGCCCCGGTCACGCCCAGACCGGCCGCGTGCAAGGCCAAACGGGATGGCACCCACCCCAGACTTGAGAACGCCTCGCGACCTACCCGAATTGGAAAATACTGGAGATTCGGCACCTCGGTGTCCATTCATCCCTGCCTGTTGCTGGCGTTAATGTTCTGTGCTGCCCTTGATTAGCGATGACAGCAGGCTTGCAAACGGCGCAATGTCGTGCCTCACACTCGCCTGCTCCAGTGCCGCCATGTAGTCGGCACGTCGCGCCACTGGCACCACCGTCCACGGGTAGCCTCCGGATGCCGTCATGACGTTCATCAAGAATCGTCCCATGCGTCCATTGCCATCGACGTAGGGGTGGATATGGACAAACATGAAATGCCCCATCACGACCCTGACCGCTGGTTCCGGCTCATTCTGTAACAGATCAAAGAAGGCAGGCATCAATTCACGCACGGCGTCAAAACGCGGCGGTACGTGCATCGAACGGCGGACATAGACCGGGCCGTTGCGGTAGCCCGCAAGACCAGCAGGTTTGATCAATCCGGCGGTGACGCTTGGGCCGAAAAGTTCGCGGTACCACGCACTGTGGTCAGTGCTGGCGATCAGTCCCGCATTCTGGTTGCCCAGAACCTTTTCGACGCTTTGCTTGACCCG
>JALNWC010000029.1 GCA_023231075.1 Rhodoferax sp. | reverse complement strand
GCGGATGCCTTGCGGGTTGTAGCCGCCGTGGCCAAAGGGGCTGGTGCCGCCGGTGCCGATCCACTTGGAGCCGCCTTCGTGGCGCTCTTTTTGTTCTTCCAGGCGTTTCTTGAGCGTTTCCATGAGCTCGTCCCAGCCCATCTTCTCGATGGCGGATTTTTCTTCGGGGCTCAGGTGTTTTTCAAGGGTCTGGCGCAGCCAGTCGAGTGGAATGTCCTGGGTGAAGTCGGTCACCAGCTCGATGCCCTTGAAGTAGGCGGCAAAGGCGCGGTCGAACTTGTCGTAATGCTTTTCGTCCTTGACCAGCGTGGCGCGGCTCAGGAAATAAAAGTCGTCAATCTTGTAGCCGCTGGGCTCAGCGGATGCGTCGTCGGACTGCGCCGTTTTGGGCCCCACCACGCCGAGCTTCAAGGCTTCGAGCAGGGTCAGGAATTCCTTGACGGACACCGGCAGTTTGGCGGCGCGCAGGGTGTAAAAAAAGTCGATCAGCATGGGGCAGTCTGACTGTTTGGGGTTACGTTATTTGACTGCCCCGGTCGCCGCATTGACGTCGTAGCTTGCGCTGCCTGTGCCGTCACGGTAGCGGGTGCAATTTACTTGGTAGACGTTGTTGCCAAGCGCTGTGACACTGGTTACGGTGGCGCATAGCTCGCCGTGGAAGTTGATCATGGTTGCAAGCACGTTGGTGATGTTGTCCGGAAGATTGGTACGGGTGGCGCTTTGAGTGCTGTCGGGCTCAATCGCCTGGTGCGCACTTTGCTTTGCAGATTTTGGGGTTAAAAGCGACACCGCCATCACCAAAACAAAAAATACAACTATCCCGGTAAACAAGCGCACCCGGTCAGAAACCTTTTGTGCTGGCTGTGATAGCGGCATGTTCGTACGTTGTTTGGTTCCCCTGCTTTTGGCAAATAGGTCAGCTGCCTCTTGGCTGGTAAATGTGTGCGAGCCGTAGGTGTATTCGCTAGTCTGTGGCTGTGTGGATTGTGTTTCATCTGCCATGTCGTTGCCTCCGTTGTTGGTTGCATTTTGCCTCCCTAAGGGATACTTTTCATTCAAAAGATAGGAAGAATCGCAGATTGCTTGCGCCAGTTCTTTCTCAGTGAACTGCACAGATTTCACAATTAAGTTTCTAAAATTACAGCCAGTTTTCAACTTTAAGTGCCGGCACCCGCTCAAACTCGCGGGTGTTGTTGGTCACCAGGGTCATGTTTTGGGACAGGGCATGGGCCGCAATCCACAAGTCGTTGCCGCCTATGGGGGTGCCAGCTGTTTCAAGCTGCGCTCTGGTGTTGCCGTAGTGTTGCGCGGCATCCGCAGGCAGCGGCAGGACGGAGATGGCGGTGAGCAGGGCGTTGAGGTGGTGTGCCAATTCCGCGGCTCGTTTGGAGTGGGGCAGTTTGCACAGCCCGTAGCGCAATTCGCCCGCACTGATGATGGAAATGGCCAAGGTGTCTGGGGTGCTGTCCAGAATGCGTTGGCTCAAGGCGGGAGACGCGTCACGCAGAAAGTAACTGACGATATTGGTGTCGAGCAGGTACTTCATTTGGATGGGTTTGCGTCTGATCCCAGCAGGGCGTTCCAGTTGCGGTCTTGCGGTGCGGGGTCGTCGAGCTGGGCTTCAACCTGTTCCCATGCTTGCAGCGCCGCTGGACTCAAGGGGGGCAGGCTTTTCAGGATGTCCCCCACGGTGGCTTTCTTTTCCCGCAAGACAATTTCATCGCCCCGGCGCTCGATCAAGACACGCTTGGAATGCAGTTGAAATTCTTTAGGCAGGCGCACGGCCTGGCTGTTGCCAGACATGAAAACGGCGGCGGTGGTGGTCATGAAGCGCTCCATAAATACAATATACGGATTGTATATTGTGCTTAAATATCGTGCATGAACAAGTTGCTGTTTTAGCGCGGTTTATCCAGAACATACAGCAGTTGTTCCCTGACTTCGGGCCATTCCCCGCTGCGCAGGCTGTACATCACGGTGTCACGGATGGTGCCGTCGCGGCGCAGGGCGTGGCCGCGAATGATGCCGTCCTTTTGGGCTCCAAGGCGTTCAATGGCGGCTTGCGAGGCGAAGTTGAAGTTGTCGGTGCGCCAGCCCACCACATGGCAGCCCAGCGACTCAAAGGCATGGGTCATCATGAGCAGCTTGCAGGTGCTGTTGACATGGCTGCGCTGCACGCGTTGGGCATACCAGGTGTAGCCAATCTCCAGCCGTTTGACCGCCGGCAGAATGTCATGAAAACTGGTGCTGCCCAACACCTGGCCGGTGGCGGCGTCAAGCACGGCAAAGGCAAAACGGTTGCCCGCTTCGCGCATGGCGAGCGCGTCTTCGATGTATTGGCGGGTTTGTTCAGGCTCGGGCACGGAAGTGACGCGCAGCTTCCAGAGTTGCCCGTCTGCGGCGGCGGCGCGCAAACCGGCCTCATGGTGCAGGGTCAACGGCTCCAGAGTGACGCCGCGCAGCGAGAGTGTGATGGGTTCGACAAAGGCCATGGGGATTCCTGGTGGGTGACGCTGGGTCAGCGATTGCGGCTCTGCATGAACACCAGCTTTTCAAACAGGCTGACGTCCTGCTCGTTTTTCAGCAACGCGCCCACCAAGGGCGGCACCGCCACCTTGTCGTCCTGGGTTTGCAGTGCCGACAGCGGAATGTCCTGCGCCATCAGCAGTTTGAGCCAGTCGAGCAGTTCGCTGGTGGACGGTTTCTTTTTCAGCCCCGGCAGGTTGCGCACGTCAAAAAACGTCTTCATGGCGGCACTCAGCAACTCGGCCTTGAGGCCGGGAAAGTGCACGTCCACAATCTGCTTCATGGTGGTCGCATCGGGGAACCTGATGTAGTGAAAAAAGCAGCGCCGCAAAAAGGCGTCGGGCAGTTCCTTTTCGTTGTTGGACGTGATGAAGACCAGCGGCCGGTGTTTGGCCCGGACCAGTTCCCGCGTTTCGTAGCAGTAAAACTCCATGCGGTCGATTTCGCGCAGCAAGTCGTTGGGGAACTCGATGTCGGCCTTGTCGATCTCGTCGATCAGCAGCGCCACCGGCTGGTCCGCCGTAAAGGCCTGCCACAGCACGCCTTTGACGATGTAGTTGTGGATGTCCTTGACGCGTTCACCCCCGTCGACATCCGCCAGCTGCGAGTCGCGCAGGCGGCTCACGGCGTCGTACTCGTACAAGCCCTGTTGCGCCTTGGTGGTGGACTTGATGTGCCATTGCAGCAAGGGCAAATTGAGCGCGGTGGCCACTTCTTCGGCCAGCATGGTCTTGCCGGTGCCGGGCTCGCCCTTGACCAGCAGCGGGCGCTGCAGGGTGATGGCGGCGTTGACGGAGAGCATCA
Source organism: Rhodoferax sp. (assembly GCA_023231075.1). GTDB lineage: Bacteria > Pseudomonadota > Gammaproteobacteria > Burkholderiales > Burkholderiaceae_C > Rhodoferax. The sequence continues at coordinate 10,952 of JALNWC010000029.1, read as the reverse complement.
GGTCGTCGGTGGCGATGTAGCTTTGGGTGCCTTGGAATTTCATGGTGTTTGGACGGGAGTAAGTGACTTGGGTGACTTTGCAGGCGCCAATTGATGGCATTTCAGGAGCAGGAGGAACTACCGGGTTTACGCCATGGCTTTGGACTTGGCCGGCTTTCTATAATTCGCTTGATATTTATCAATTCAACAAATCCCCCTTACGGATTTTCTTAGCAAATGAAAAAATTTCTGTTGACCGTGTCGGCCCTGGTTTTAAGCTGTGCATGCACCTTGAGCGCGCATGCGCAGGACATCAAGGGCGACGCCACAGCGGGTGCTCAAAAAAATGCACTGTGTATCGGCTGTCATGGCATTCAAGGCTACCACATCGGGTTTCCCGAGGTTCATAAGGTGCCCAAAATTTCTGGTCAGGGCGCGGGCTACATTCGCGCCGCCCTGCATGCCTACAAGGCCGGGGAGCGCAAGCACCCGTCCATGCGCACGCTGGCCGCCAGCCTGAGCGAGCAGGACATTGCCGACCTGGCAGCTTATTACGAATCCAGCGGCAGTGGGATCAATGTGCCTGCCACGGCGGCCGATGGCCCCGCCAAAGCGGCTGAACTGGTGGCCAAGGGCGGCTGCACCTCATGCCATGGGGCCAATCTGAGCAAACCCATCGATCCGTCTTACCCCAAAATTGCCGGCCAGCACGCCGACTACCTGTATGTGGCCCTGCGCTCCTACAAGATCAATGACAAGCCCATGATCGGTCGCAGTCACCCGGTCATGGCCGGCATTGCCACGCAGTTTTCCGACAAGGAGATGAAAGTGCTGGCCGACTATGTGGCCAGCTTGCCCGGCGAGATACAAACGGTGCAGCGCAGCCGCGTCAAATAAGTCGGCTCAGGAGCGGGTTCAGTCGCGGGTGGCGTGGCGCCGCACACAGGCCACGTAGGCGTTGCCATCAGGCGCCTGGCCATTGCGCTGGCTGTCCCAGAGCATCTGCCCCAGGCATTCCATGGCCGCGTGGTGCGCGTCATGCAGGGAGTCACGCCGGTGCGTGAGCAATTCAACGGCTTGCCGAATACCCCGCGGCTGGTCAATGCTGCACTGCTCGGTGATCGACAAGTGCATCGACAAATGCAGGAAACAGCTGGTTTTGCCGTCTTCGGGCTGGTCTGTGGCGGCCAGTGCCGCTTCCACGTTGGCGAGCTCGGCGTGGTACTCGGGGTGCTCGTCAATCCACAGGCTGGCGATGGTCTCGATCGCCTCCATCGTCTGGCCCGTTCGGGCCTTGGCATAAACAGCGCAAAAAAATCGGCGAACATCGGCTTTGGATGGGTTGAACATGATGGGTGAATTGTCGCCTGCGCCGCTCAGTCCACCTGCCATGCTGGCAATTGCCAGTTGCGCCACATGGCCAAGCCGCGCAAGCCGGCGGTGAGCAGGATGCAGGCCAGCAGGTCCAGCCAACCCGGTGCGCCCAGGGTCCACAAGCCCACATAGGCCCAGCCACCGATAAAAGCGCAGACCGCATAGGGGCGGTGGTCGCTGAAGGCGGTCGGAATCTCGTTGCAGACAATGTCGCGCAGCACGCCGCCAAAGACCCCGGTGATCAGGCCCATCAACACCGCCACCAAGGCGGGCAGGCCACTCATCAGTGCCTGATGCACGCCGGTGGCCGTGAACAGGCCCAGTCCCAGCGCGTCGGGCCACTCGATGGCTTTGCGCGTCAGTTCAAAATGGTGGCGGCGCATGAACAGCATGGCCAGGGCACACAGGGCCAGCACGCCCCACAGCATTTCCGTGTGGCGAACCCAGAAAAACGGCCGCGCATCCAGCAGCAAGTCGCGCAGTGTGCCGCCGCCAAAGGCAGCCAGGAAACCCACCACGCACACCCCCACGGCATCCAGGCGCTTTTGGGCGGCCTCCAAAACCCCCGACAATGCAAACGCCGCCGTCCCCGCCAGCTCGACCAGAAGCCGCAGGGTTTGCCCCCACTGTTGAATGTTGTCGATACCTGCGCTGTTCATCTTTCAATTGTCCCACCATGGTCTTGCCTGAAAACTTTCCCCTCATCACCGACCCCTTTTTTTATGCCGTCACCATTCCCGCCGTGCTCTTGCTGGGGGTGAGTAAAAGCGGTTTTGGCGCCGGCTTTGGCTCGCTGGCGGTGCCGATGATGGCGCTGGCGGTGAGCGTGCCGCAGGCGGCGGCCATTTTGATGCCGGTGCTGTTGCTGATGGATGTCCTGGGCATGGCCGCGTTTCGCAAGGACTTCGACCTCAAGCTGCTCAAGTTCCTGATCCCTTGCGGGCTGGTGGGGATCGTGGTGGGCGCCTTGTTGTTCAAGCTGCTGGATGCCCGTCTGGTGGCGGGCATCGTCGGTGTGTTCACCTTGCTGTTTCTGGCCCAGCGCCTGCTGTTTCCGCCCAGGGCTGACAGCCCGCCGCCGCCGCGCTGGCTGGGCGCGATCCTGACGGCGATGTCGGGTTTTACCAGCTTCATTGCGCACGCCGGTGGTCCGCCGGTCAATGCCTACCTGATTCCCATGCGCCTGTCGCCGATCCGCTTCACAGCGACCATGGCCTTCTTCTTTTTTGTCATCAACCTGGCCAAATGGCTTCCCTACGCCTGGTTGGGCCTGTTGGACTGGCGCAACTTCGCCACCTCGCTGGTGTTGTTGCCGCTGGCGCCGATCGGCGTCTGGGCGGGGGTGCGGCTTGCCCGGCGCATCAGTCAGGTGCTGTTTTACCGGTTTTTGTATGTGGGGATGCTTCTGACCGGGGTCAAGCTGGTGTCAGATGCCGTGCGATGAAAGTCTTGGCAATGCAGTATGGAATAACTGCGCTTTGCTTTTCTGTTTGCTGTCACGGCATGACTGAAATCGTTGGCGCTTGTCACCCGTGGCTCGTGCTCAGCAATCGAACTTGTTGGTAAGGCTGTCATCGTTGTGCAGTCCTGAACGGCGTGAGACACTGCTTATTGATTCGGTCCAAAGATTCAAGGCGAAGCATCATCCGGCGAAGCCACAAGCAACTCTACGTGCAACTTTTCGAGTTCCGCGCGAATTCCTTGATCGATACCCGCATCCGTGATGATGCGCGTCACTTTGTCCAGATGGGCAATCCGGAAGATTGCCTGAGAGTGGAACTTCGACGAGTCCACGATGACGGTGACAGTCTGGGCTGCTTCGATGAAAGCTCGATTCATGGCGGCTTCCTCCTGGGACAACATGGCGATACCACCCGAAGGGGAGATGCCATTAACGCCGAGAAACGCTGCACGAACTGTGATGTCGTCAAACATGCCGGGAGCCGGACGACAAACCGAGGCCATTTTCTTGAAATCAACGGTGCCGGGCAAAAGATAGACGGAAGCGTTCTGGCTTCGTGCAAACTCCATCGCAACGGTCAAACCGTTCGTAACCACATGCAGATTTTGATGGCCGCGCAAGGCCTCAGCAAAATGCCTTGATGTCGTGCCAGCATTTACCAAAATGCAGTCGCCGTCGGAAACAAGTTGCGCAGCGAGCTCGGCAATCCCCCGTTTTTCCCGGACATTTTCGCGCTCACGCTCCGCGTAGCTGATGCTTTCGTAACGCGCCCAACCCTCAGCAATCACCTCCCCGGAGACCGCACCACCACGTGTGCGCTCAACCAGTCCACGTTCATGAAGTTCGATCAGGTCACGTCGAATCGTAATGGGCGAGGTCTGAAACCTGCTGGCCAGCGCGTTGACCTCAACAACCCCTCCGCTGTGAAGCAGGGTAACGATTTCTTTGTGGCGAGCGACTTTCAGCATAGGTGTCCTGTTGGAAAGTTTGGTTCATCAGCGCTATAAACGATCACAAATGAACATTTAAATCGATTAAAAATAATTAGTTGTCATACAAATGACATTTAATGTTCTTAATATTGAATTTATGAACATAAACGAACAATTTGAAGCCGTAATTTTTGACCTCGATGGTACCTTGTTTGATACATTGCCTTCGCTGTCCGTTGCTGCCAACGAGGTGCTTGCGAATGCCGGTATGTGCGACGTTTCAATGTCACTCTTGCGATCAGCGCTCAACGAAGGGTTGATGCCGATGTTTCGCCAAGCCATCGTCCTGCAATCGGTTCCTGTCGATGCAGTTACGGCGAGTCAGCTGGAAATTGAATATATGGCCCATTACGGGCGGCGTTGGTTGTCGACGGCTCCTTTGTTTGCTGGTGTGACAGATGCATTAGCGGCACTCAAATCACAGGGACTGAAGCTGGGTATCTGTACCAATCGGGATCGTGCCTCGACCGAGGTTCTGCTGGCATCGGCATCCATTGCTGACGCTTTTGACGCCATCGTCAGCCTCGGCGATACGCCCCTTCCCAAGCCCGCTGCTGACCCGCTGCTGCTTCTCATGGCGCGTCTGGAGGTGCTGCCCGCGGAAGTTTTGTTTGTGGGGGACTCCGGCTTGGATGCCCGCTGCGCCCAGCTGTCGCAGGTTCGCTTTGCCGCCCATCTCGGGGGCTATGCCGAACAAGCCGCTGACCTGATCCCCAACGTTCTGAGTTTTGGCGGATACGACCAACTCACAAGCTGGATTCTCGACCAACGCTCTGCTCTGTTTCCCCCTGTCTGCTTCACTTTGCCACGTCCCATCAACCTTTGTCCTTGAATCAGGAGTAATTATGAAATCATTGCCATCTCCCACCCGAGTGCTGCGCCTTGGCCTATCGCTATTCTTGACCGTTGCCCTCGCCGCCTGCGGGGGAGGGGAGACGCCCGCCGACCCGGCCGCGCTTGTTGCCAAGACGCCCGCCGACCCGACCGCGCTTGTTGCCAAGACGCCAGTCATTCGCTGCGCACCCTGACCCACCCGGATCCAAAACCAGCTTTCATTTTTTCACCTTTAGGAGTACCAATTCATGAGCATCGATCGCCGCAACTTCTTGCGCATGAGCGCTAACACTGGCGCCGCCGCCGCCGCGCTCGCCGCGCTGCCTTTGAGCATCCGCAAGGCCCTCGCCGTTGAACCCGCCGTTGATACCCACACGATCAAGGACCTCAAACACATCGTCATTCTGATGCAGGAAAACCGTGGCTTCGACCACTATTTCGGCACCATGAGCGGCGTGCGCGGGTTCGGCGACCGCTTTCCGATCCCGCTGGAGAGCGGCAAGCCAGTCTGGTACCAACTCAACGGCAAGGCCGACGGCATGCCTGACCCGACCGCACCGTTCGACGGCACCGAAATTGCGCCATTTCATCTCGACCCGAAAAAGTTCAATGCCATGCTCGCGCCCAGCACGCCGCACAGCTTCTCGGACTCGCAGGCGGCCTGGAATCAAGGCAAGTTTGGCTATTGGCCGAAGTACAAGAACGACAATTCAATGGGCTACTACACGCGGGAAGACATTCCGTTCCAGTTCGCGCTGGCCGAAGCCTTCACGATTTGCGATGCCTACCATTGCTCGATCACCACTGGAACCGACCCCAACCGGATCACCTTCTTCAGCGGTTCGAATTTCAATCCCGTGCTCGCGGCCCAGGGCATCAATTGCACCGACACCGATTCGGAACCCAACAATGTACGTTGCTGGGTCTTGGACCCCGCTGTCAACAAGTGGCCGGTGCCGGGTTACAAGTACAAGGACACGGCGTTCAAATGGCCGACTATTCCGGACGTTCTCGAGCAAGCTGGCATCAGCTGGCGCATCTATCAGGACCCCAATGACAACTGGACCGGCGCGATGCACGGATGCCTCGCTTTCGAGAGCTTCAGAACAGCACAACCCGGTTCGTCCATCTACAAGAACGGCATGTCGTTGTGGACGCTCGAGGACCTCGCCAATGACGTCAAGAATGGCACGCTGCCGCAAGTATGCTGGGTGCTCCCGCCTCAAGTGTTTTCCGAGCATCCGGGTGGGCCCTCCAGCCCCCTGAAAGGCAGCAATTTCACGGAGCAGGTGCTCAATGCGCTGACCACGAACACCGATGTCTGGAGCAAGACGGCCTTCTTTTTGACCTTCGATGAAAACGACGGTCTTTTCGATCACGTACCTCCACCTGCCCCTCCGTCGTACAACGCCGACGGCACTCTGGCTGGCAAAGCCACGCTCAAGCTCGACGGTGAATATTTTTCGGACCCAATTCGCAAATACCTGAAACCCGAAGACACGATCTCGGGCACCGTTCGTCCGTTCGGGCTGAGCGCGCGCGTTCCGATGTACGTGGTTTCGCCGTGGAGCAAGGGGGGCTGGGTCGCGTCCGAAGTGTTCGACCACACCTCATTGGGGATGTTTCTGGAAAAACGCTTCGATATCACTGTTCCGGCCATCAGTCCGTGGCACCGCGCCGTCTGCGGTGACCTGACTTCGGCCTTCGACTTCGTGCAGGCGAAGGACGCGGCGTGGCCAACGCTGCCCGACACCAGCAACTACGCCGTCGTCGATGCACAGCAACGGACCATGCTGCCGTACTTCATTCCCAAGACGCACGAGCCGCTGTTCCAGGAAAAGGGAGTTCGCTTTTCGCGCCGACTGCCTTACGAACTGCATGTTAACGCCAGCGTCAAGCCCGGCATCAGCGTCGAGTTGACCTTCGCCAACACGGGCACACAGGGTGCGGTGTATCACGTCTACGACAAGATGCACCTTGATCGCATTCCGCGCCGCTATACCGTTGAAACCGGTAAAACGCTGACAGATATCTGGGACGTGTCCGCCGACAAGGGCAAGCATGATTTGTGGGTGTACGGACCGAACGGCTTCGTGCGCGTATTCAAGGACGATGCGGAAATCATTGCCAACGTGGCCAGCCCGGAATGCCGTGTCTGCTACGACATCGCCAACGGGGATGTCTATGTGAAATTCAGCAATACCGGGGCACAGGCCTGCACGCTGACGATTACGGACAACGCTTACGGCAGCGCCCCATGGGTGTCAAAAATCGAACCCGGCAAGGAAGTAGAGCAGAGCTGGTCGCTGCGCAAGAGTGGCAACTGGTATGACTTCAGCGTGACTGCCGACACACTCAAGGGCTATACGCGCCGCTTTGCCGGCCGCGTCGAAACCGGCCAGCATGGGCTCAGCGACCCGGCGATGGGGACGGCTTAAAACGTCCGGCCACCACGTTTCACCTACCAGACAGGAAATTAAACCATGCATCGAAATTTTTTTATTCGAACCCTATTGACAACCACGTTGGCCATCGCCGGACTGTTCGGCAGCGCGACCACCTTTGCCGAAGCGCAACACGATGGCAGCGCGGCCAGGCCCCTGCGTGTCATTCTCATTCCCGCCGACGGCGGCACCGAGGACGGGACCAAAAAGGACTTTGAGCCGATCTTTGGCGCCGTCAACCAGTCCACCGGCCTGAAATTCGACCTTAAGGTCGGCCAGAGCTACGGCGCCGTGGTCGAGGCCATGTGCAACGGCGCCGCCGATATCGCCTGGTTTGGCCCGGCGAGCTACCTGCAGGCCCGCGGCCGCGGCTGCGCGGAATTGCTGGCGCTGGCGGTACGCCAGGGTGCATCGGTGTATTACTCCGGCATCTTCGCCCGCACCGATGCCGGCATCAATAGCGTCAAGGACCTGAAGGGCAAGAAAATCGCATTGGGTGACGTCAATTCGACATCGAGCTTCAACGTGCCGGTGGCGATGATGCTCTCGGCAGGCGTCAATCCTGCCAAGGACGCCGGCATGATCAACATGGCCGGCACCCATGCCAACGTGATCAAGGCGCTGGCCGAGGGTCTGGTCGATGCTGGTGGCGCCTCGTTCGACTCGTTCGAGAAAGCCGTCAACGCCAAGGCGATCGATCCGGCCAAAGTCAAGGTGCTTGTGAAGAGTGCGCCGATTCCGTATCCGCCGCTGGCCATGCACCCGAAGCTGACCGAGGCCGTGAAGACCAAGCTGCGCGATGCCTTCAACAACATCGACAAACTGCCCGGCATCACCAAGGAGCAGATCCGCGGCTATGGCGGCGGCAAGGTGGATGGCTACACGTCCAAGGTCAGTGAAGCCGACATGGCGGCAGCCGGAAAAATGTTCGAACTGGTCACCGACCAGGTCAAGGTCGAGATCATGAAGAAAGCCGACAGCCGCTAAGACAGCGCAGTTTCCATATCAGACCAGAACGGGCGGCGGCGCGATGCCGTCGCCCATCCATTCAAGAAACTTGCCATGATCGAATTCCATCACATTTCCAAGACCTGGCCGGACGGTACGCGTGCCTTGTCCGATATCAGCCTCGCCGTACCGCGTGGCCAATTCTGCGTCGTGCTGGGCCCATCGGGCGCCGGCAAATCGACAATGCTGCGCGCGGTCAACGGCTTGGTGCGTCCGTGCTCGGGCCGAATGGTCATCGACGGCACTGAACTGACCGCCGCTACCGAGCGCGAGTTGCGTCAACGCGTGGCGATGATCCATCAACATTTCAATTTGAGCTTGCGCATGAGCGTGGCCGGCAACGTGCTCGCCGGTCTGCTGCCGAAGGTATCGATCGGTCGCGCACTGTTGGGCTGGTTCACGCCTGCGCACCGCGCCAGGGCCTGCACACTGCTGGCCGGCGTCGGGCTGGCGCCGAAGCACCTGCAGCGCCGCGCGGGAGAACTGTCCGGTGGACAGCAGCAGCGCGTGGGCATTGCCCGGGCTTTCATGCTCGACCCTGAAGTGGTTCTGGCCGACGAGCCGGTCGCCAGCCTGGACCCGAAGATTTCGCGCGACATCCTGACGCTGATCCGCGATGCAGCGCGCGAGCGCAACACCTCGGTCCTGTGCAGCCTGCATCAGGTGGACCTTGCGCGCGAGTTCGGCGATCGGGTCGTCGGCATGCGCGACGGCCGCATCGTGTTTGACGGCACACCCGCCGAATTGACCGACGAAGTCGTGGAACGCCTGTATGCCGGCGCACACTGGGAAGACGTCGCCACACCCTCCGACGCCGAAGAAACCACATGGCCGCAGGGATCGTTGCTGCCGCTTGCCGCTTGAAGTCCATGATCACCAAACCCATCCCGGTCCCGACAGCGGGCACACCGCTTGCCTGGAAGCTTGACCATCCTTACACCGTCAGGCACTTGCTGGTCGTGTTAGTGCTTCTGGCCAGCCTGATTTACACCGGTCAGAGAACCGAAATGGACCGCATGGTCACGATGACGGGGCAAGCCATCGGAAAACTGCTCGGTTTGACCGATGAATCGCAGGTCGTGCGCGGCCTGTCGCGTATTGGCCAGTCGATGTGGCCGCCGGCGCTTGGCGAGAAAGAGGAAGTGGCGCGTCTGCCCCAGTTCGACCGCAACGACCTTTCATGGTTTGCCTACATCGAGGTGCAGGAGCGGCGCGAGCAGCGCATGAACCTGCAGACCTTGCAGATGGAGGTGGAACTGGCGCAGACCGAGTACCTGGTCAAGCCAGTCGGCTACCTGTGGACCGTGTTCGTGAAGATGGTGCAGACGGTCGAGATCGCGATTTGGGGCACCTTGTTGTCGGTGCTGCTGTCGATCCCGCTGGCCTATCTGGCCGCGCGCAATTACACGCCGAACCGGTTCACCTACACGCTGGCGCGCGGATCGATCAGCCTGCTGCGCTCGGCGCCGGAATTGATCGTCGCGCTGTTCCTGGTGCTGGCCTATGGTTTCGGACCGATCGCCGGCGTGCTGGCGCTGGGTTTGCACGCGGCAGGCTTTCTTGGCAAGTTCTACGCCGAAGACATCGAGAACGCCGACAGGAAACCGCAGGAGGCACTGGAAGCCATCGGTGCCGGCAAGCTCAAGACGCTTTGGTATGGCGTGCTGCCGCAGGTGCTGCCGCAGTACATCGCGTACACGCTCTACATCCTTGATCGAAACATTCGCATGGCGACCGTGATCGGCCTGGTCGGCGCCGGCGGTATCGGACAGGAACTCAAGGGCCGCTTCGACATGTTCCAGTATGACCATGTGGCAACCATCCTGATCGCGATTTTCATCGTGGTCTTTCTGCTCGACCAGTGCTCGGCGCGCCTGCGCGCGCGATTGATTTGAGGCGGGCGATGCGTCATCCAGAGGCGATCGAACGCAGCACGGTTGAAGCTGGGTGTTTGTATTGACCGGTCACGCAAGTCCGGTGGGGTGCTCGCTTATGGTCCGTTTTCCAGCAACGCCTTTAAATTTCCAGGTTGTCAATCAGCCGGGTGCTGCCAATGCGGGCCGCACCCAGCACCACCAAACCCCGGTTTTTCGCCAAAGTCGCTATTTCCGCGTCGACAGGCACTTGCAGATCAGCGCACCGACGCACCGCCAGGTAGTCGGGTTGCCAGCCGCGCGCGGACAAACTGGTCATGGCTTCCTGCTCCAGGGTCATGAGGTCGGTGTCGCCACCGCGTAGCGCGTGCGCCATGGTGTTCAGGGTTTGCGACAGTTGCACCGCTTCCAGCCGGTCTGCAGGTTTCAGGTAATTGTTGCGCGAGGACAGCGCCAGTCCGTCGGCGGCGCGCAGGGTGGTGCCGCCGATGACCTCGATGGGCAGGGCAAACTGGCGCACCATGCGTTGGATCACCATGAGCTGCTGGTAGTCCTTTTTGCCGAACAGCGCGACCCGTGGCCCGACGCAGGCAAACAGTTTCATCACCACGGTGCAGACGCCGACAAAAAACCCCGGCCTGAAATGACCTTCGAGAATGTTGGCGATCTCGGAGGGTGGCTGGATGGTGAAGCCCTGGGGTTCGGGGTAAAGCTCTTTTTCGCTGGGCGCAAACACCACGTCGCAGCCGGCCGCGTCGAGCGCCTCGCAGTCGGCCTCCCAGGTGCGCGGGTAGGTGTCAAAGTCTTCGTGCGGCAAAAACTGCAGGCGGTTGACAAAAATGCTGACCACCACCACGTCGCCCAGCGGCTTGGCCTGGCGCACCAGTGCCAGATGACCGTCGTGCAGGTTGCCCATGGTGGGCACAAAAGCGGGATGCCTGAAGTTGGCCAGATGGGTGCGTAGTTCGGCGATGGTTCGAATGAT
>JALNWC010000028.1 GCA_023231075.1 Rhodoferax sp. | reverse complement strand
GCCTTTGACCTGCCCGGCACCACGCGCGACGCGATTTCTGTGCCGTTTGAGCGCAATGGCCAGAAATTTGAATTGATCGACACCGCTGGCCTGCGGCGTCGCGGCAAGGTCTTTGAGGCCATCGAAAAATTCTCGGTGGTCAAAACCCTGCAGGCCATTGAATCCGCGAACGTGGTCTTGTTGTTGATCGATGCCACCCAGGGCGTGACCGATCAGGACGCCCACATTGCCGGCTACATCCTGGAGAACGGCCGCGCCGTGGTGCTGGCCATCAACAAATGGGACGCTGTGGACGACTACCAGCGCGAACTGGTCAAGCGCTCGGTTGAGACCCGCCTGCCTTTTTTGAAGTTTGCCAATATGCACTTCATCTCGGCGCAAAAGCGTCAGGGTCTGGGGCCTTTGTGGGCTTCCATTGCCCAGGCTTACCGGGCCGCCAACTGCAAGATGTCGACACCGGTGCTGACGCGGCTGTTGCTGGAAGCCGTGCAGTTTCAAAGCCCGCAACGTGCCGGCATGTACCGACCCAAATTGCGTTATGCCCATCAGGGCGGCATGAATCCGCCCGTGATCGTGATCCACGGCAACTCGCTGGAGCATGTGACCGATGCCTACAAGCGTTTTCTCGAAGGACGCTTTCGTAAGGAATTCGATCTGGTGGGCACGCCGCTGCGCATCGAATTGAAGACATCGAGCAACCCGTTTGCCGACAAGCCAACCTGATTTGCCCTGTTTTTCGGTGGCGCGGGTTTTCTTGAGGAATTAGCCACGCTCCCCTGCGAACGCGCGATGGCACTGTGGTATCGTCACCTCTTCTTAAATTTCCGAACACGGAGAATATCGTGAATAACAAAGGCCAACTCTTGCAAGATCCATTTCTGAACGCATTGCGTCGGGAGCATATTCCTGTGTCAATTTATTTGGTCAATGGCATCAAGTTACAAGGTCAAATTGAATCGTTCGATCAATACGTCGTGCTGTTGCGCAACACCGTGACACAAATGGTGTACAAACACGCCATTTCGACCATCGTGCCGGGTCGGGCCGTCAATTTTTCAGTGACAGAGGGTGAACAACCTGCAGCAGCCTGATCAACCCGTCACCCCCACCTTGCTGGTGGGGGTCGATTTCGGTCTTCCCTTATTTGACGAGCAACTCGAAGAACTCGGTCTGCTGGCTGAGACTGCCGGTCTGACGCCCGTGGCCCGCATCACCTGCAAGCGCAAGGCACCTGACGCGGCCCTGTTCATTGGCAGTGGCAAGGCCGATGAAATCAAGCAACTCGCCACCCAACTGGGCGTGCAGGAAGTGCTTTTTGATCAGAGCCTGAGTCCGGCGCAGCAGCGCAATCTCGAACGCCATCTGCAACTCCCGGTGAACGACCGCACCTTGTTGATTCTCCAGATTTTTGCCCAGCGCGCGCGCAGCCATGAAGGCAAACTGCAGGTCGAACTGGCCCGACTGCAGTACCTGAGCACCCGCCTGGTGCGGCGCTGGTCGCACCTCGAGCGTCAAAGCGGCGGCATCGGCATGCGCGGCGGACCGGGTGAATCACAAATCGAGCTGGACCGGCGCATGATCGCGGACAACATCAAGCGCATCAAGGAGCGGCTCGTCAAGGTCAAGCGGCAACGGCAAACCCAGCGCCGCCAGCGCGAGCGCCGTGACGCCTTCACTATCTCGCTGGTGGGTTACACCAACGCCGGCAAGTCCACGCTGTTCAATGCGCTGGTCAAGGCGCGTGTGTATGCGGCCGACCAGCTGTTTGCCACGCTGGACACCACCACTCGCCAGTTGTACCTGGGGGAGCTCGGGCGGGTGATTTCCCTGTCCGATACCGTCGGTTTCATCCGTGACCTGCCGCACGGGCTGGTCAACGCCTTCCAGGCCACCTTGCAGGAGGCTGTGGATGCCGACCTGCTCTTGCATGTGGTTGATTTCTCCAGCCCCAATCATCTCGAGCAGATCGCCGAGGTGCAGCGCGTGCTGTCTGAAATTGGCGCGGGCGATATTCCCCATCTGCTGGTTTTCAACAAACTCGATCAGGTCGACCCGGCTCTGCGGCCCACGGCGCTGAAGGACATCTACGAGCTGGCGGGCGTGCCCACGCCACGCGTGTTCTTGAGCGCGCATACCGGTGAGGGCTTGCCCTTGCTGCGTGAGATGCTGGTGGAGAAAATTCGGGGTTCTCCAACAGATTCCTTGTCGCCAGATTTCCATGCCAGTCATGAGGCTGACGCCAGCTTCGGCACAATGGCGTCAAAACAAATATGAGTGATTCGATGAAACTTCAACGACCGATTTTTAGTCTGGCTTCATTGCCGTCCCGACTTCGTGGCATGTTCAATCTGAACGATCCCCGTTGGGGCCGCTCCGATGACCCCTCCGACGCAAGCGAGGGTCAGGGCGCAGCAAAACCTCCGGAGCAAGCACCCGACACGCCCCCGCCCAATCAGGGGTCTTCCGGACCCAAGCGCGGTGGCAACCAGGGACCGCCCGATCTCGACGAGTTGTGGCGTGATTTCAATCGCAAGCTCGGCGGCCTGTTCGGCAACGTCAAAGGCGGCGGTCGCGGCGCCACGCCCATTCGCGGCGGCGGCGGCGGCGGTTCGGGTGGCGGCGGTAGTTTTCAGCCCGACATGAAAAGTGCCGGTATCGGCATGGGGCTGGTGGCCGCGGTGGCGGTATTGATCTGGCTCGGCACCGGTTTCTTCATCGTGCAGGAAGGCCAACAGGCGGTCATTACCCAGTTTGGCCGGTACAACGCCACCGTGGGTGCCGGTTTCAATTGGCGTCTGCCTTATCCGATCCAGCGTCACGAGCTCGTTTTTGTGACCCAGATCCGGTCTGTCGATGTGGGCCGTGACGTGGTCATCAAGGCCACCGGCTTGCGTGAGTCGGCGATGCTGACCGAGGACGAAAACATTGTCGAGATCAAGTTTGCCGTGCAATACCGCTTGAACGACGCACGCGCCTTTTTGTTCGAGAGCAAAAATCCCACGGATGCCGTGGTGCAGGCGGCTGAAACGGCGGTGCGCGAAGTGGTCGGCAAGATGAAAATGGACAGCGCCCTGTCTGAAGAGCGTGACCAGATCGCGCCGCGCGTGCGCGCCATGATGCAGACCATCCTGGACCGCTACAAGGTGGGGGTCGAGGTGGTCGGTATCAACCTGCAGCAAGGCGGCGTGCGGCCTCCCGAACAGGTGCAGGCCGCTTTTGACGATGTGCTCAAGGCCGGTCAGGAGCGCGAGCGCGCCAAGAACGAAGCCCAGGCCTACGCCAACGACGTTGTTCCGCGTGCCGTCGGTGCGGCTTCGCGCCTGAAGGAAGAGGCTGATGCCTACAAGGCGCGCATCGTGGCGCAGGCCCAGGGTGACGCGCAACGTTTCAAGTCGGTGCTCGCCGAGTACCAAAAAGCACCCCAGGTCACGCGTGACCGCATGTACATCGATGCCATGCAGGAAATTTACGGCAACGTGACCAAAATCATGGTGGATTCCAGGCAGGGCAGCAACCTGCTTTACCTGCCGCTCGACAAGCTCATGCAGGTGACAGCCCAAGCGACTGAAGGCACCTCTAGCGTGCCGTTGTCGAACTCGCCCAGTCCGGCCAATGCCGCTGCCGCCATTTCGGATGCGCGTGCCCGCGATGCGGCGCGTGACCGTTCCCGTGAAACCCGATAGGAGCCCGGCATGAACCGCTTAGGATTTATTTTTTCAAGCATTCTTTTTGCTTTGGTGCTGCTCAACTCGATGCTCTTCGTGGTGGATCAGCGCCAGTTTGGTGTGGTGCTGGCCCTGGGTCAAATCAAGGAAGTGATCACTGAACCGGGCTTGAATTTCAAATTGCCGCCGCCATTCCAGAATGTGTCCTACATCGACAAGCGCCTGCTGACGCTCGACAGCACCGACAACGAACCGGTGCTGACGGCCGAGAAACAGCGGGTGGTGATCGACTGGTACGTGCGCTGGCGCATTGCCGAGCCCACCGAGTACATCCGCAATGTGGGCACCACCGAAGCGGCCGGCGCCAGCCAGCTCAACCGCGTGGTGCGCAACGCCTTTCAGGAAGAAGTCAACAAGCGTACCGTCAAGGAGCTGCTGTCGGCCAAGCGTGAAGAAGTGATGAACGATGTCAAGGCTGAAGTCCTGAGCCAGGTGCGCGGCGCCAAGCCCTGGGGCGTGGATGTGATCGACGTGCGCATCACCCGGGTCGATTACGTGGATGCCATCACCGAATCGGTCTACCGCCGCATGGAGGCCGAGCGCAAGCGCGTCGCCAACGAGTTGCGCTCCACCGGTTTTGCCGAAGGTGAAAAAATTCGGGCCGATGCCGACCGCCAACGTGAAATCACCGTGGCCAATGCCTACCGCGACGCCCAGAAGTTCAAGGGCGAGGGCGATGCCGAAGCGGCGCGTCTGTACGCCGAAGCGTTTGGCCGCGACCCCCAGTTCGCCCAGTTCTACCGCAGCCTGGATGCTTACAAGGCGTCGTTTGCCAGTAAAAACGACGTCATGGTGCTCGACCCGTCGAGCTCGGAGTTTTTCAGGTCCATGCGCGGTGGCCTGACCGCAAATCCCAAAAAGTAAGGCTTGGGGCTGGTTTGGACAGCACCACCTTTTGGCTGGCCATGGCGCTGGTGCTGGTGATCGAGGGCTTCATGCCCTTCGTTTCACCCGGCACCTGGCGCCAGACCTTTGTCCAGATTCTCAAGCTCAGCGACGGCCAGTTGCGGTTCTTTGGCTTGTGCAGCCTGTTGCTGGGGCTGGGGCTGATTTGCTGGCTGGTTTGATTCAGTCCCGAACTTTTGCCCGGTAAAATCGCGTATTTAACAGCCTCTCAAAATCACATGTCCGCTTGGGTTCTGCCGGATCACATTGCCGATGTCCTGCCTTCCGAGGCCCGCCACATCGAAGAACTTCGCCGCGACTTGCTTGATACCGCACGCAGCTACGGCTATGAACTGGTCATGCCGCCTTTGCTGGAGCACCTCGAATCGCTGTTGACGGGGGCCGGCTCGGCGCTTGACCTGCAGACCTTCAAGCTGGTCGATCAACTCTCCGGGCGCATGATGGGCTTGCGCGCTGACAGCACGCCCCAGGTGGCCCGCATTGATGCCCACCTGCTCAACCGTGCCGGTGTCACCCGCCTGTGTTACTGCGGGCCCGTGCTGCACACGCGCGCCAGTGCACCCCATGCCACGCGCGAGCCGCTGCAGCTGGGCGCAGAAATCTACGGTCATGCGGGACTGGAGGCTGACATCGAAATCCTCACGCTGGCCTTTGACTGTCTCCGGGCGGCCAAGGTGGAGGCCCCCAGTGTTGATCTCGCGGACGCCCGATTGGTCACGGCCTTGCTCTCCGGGGTTTCCCTGAACGCGGCCCGGCTGGCGGAGGTGCATGCGGCGCTCGCCGCCAAGGACAGTGCCGAGTTGGCTGCGCTCACCCGCGATTTGCCGCAGCCTGTCCGTCAGGGCTTGCTGGCGCTGGTGCAACTGTATGGCGATGAGCGCGTTCTGGCAGAGGCAGAAAAAACCCTGCCCGCCTTGCCCGCGGTGCACCAGGCCCTGCAAAGTCTGCGTTATCTGGCGCAGCATCTGCCGGCGGCCCAGCTCAGTTTTGACCTCGCGGACCTGCGTGGTTACGCGTATTACACCGGTGTTCGCTTTGCCATGTACGCACCGGGTGCCAGCGATGCCCTGGTGCGCGGTGGCCGTTATGACGAAGTGGGCGCGGTCTTTGGCCGCAACCGGCCCGCCGCGGGCTTCAGTCTCGATCTCAAGGCGCTGGTGGCGGTGGTGGCGCCGCGCGCCTTGCAGGCGGCCATTCGCGCGCCCTGGCGCGACGATGCCGGTCTCAATGCCGCGATTGCCGCCTTGCGCGCGCGCGGCGAGATCGTGGTGTGCATCTTGCCGGGTCATGAAAGTGAAGTGGATGAGTTCCATTGCGACCGCGAGCTGATCGAGGCCGCCGGACATTGGGTTGTTCAGGCCAAGCATTGAAACTATAGAGAAGCGAAAAATGACTGCTATCAAAGGACGTAACGTTGTCGTCGTGGGCACCCAGTGGGGCGATGAGGGCAAGGGCAAGCTGGTCGACTGGTTGACCGAGAGCGCCCAGGGCGTGGTGCGTTTCCAGGGTGGCCACAACGCGGGCCACACGCTGGTCATCAACGGGGTCAAGACCGCGCTGCACCTGATTCCGAGCGGCATCATGCGCCCCGGCGTCAAGTGCTACATCGGCAACGGCGTGGTGCTGTCGGCGGCCAAATTGTTCGAAGAAATCGCCGGCTTGGAGAAGGTCGGTGTTGACGTGCGTTCGCGCCTGCGCATCAGTGAGGCCTGCCCGCTGATCCTGCCTTTCCATGCGGCGCTCGACGTGGCGCGTGAAGTGGCGCGGGAGCAGGGTGGCAGCGAAAAAATTGGCACCACCGGACGCGGCATTGGCCCCGCTTATGAGGACAAAGTTGCCCGCCGTGCCCTGCGCGTGCAGGACCTCAAGTTCCCCGAGCGTTTTGCCAACAAATTGCGCGTGCTGCTGGACCTGCACAACCATGTATTGACCACTTTTCTGGACTCCAAAGCCTTTGACTTCGGCCCGACACTGGCACCCTACATGAAAGACGGTGAAGTGCAGTTTGAAGCGGTCTATTCAGAAGCCATGCGCCACGCCGAGCTGCTCAAACCCATGATGGCCGATGTCTCGCGCGAGCTCAATGACGCCCATCTGAAGGGCGAGAACCTGCTGTTTGAAGGCGCTCAGGGCACCTTGCTCGACGTCGATCACGGCACCTACCCATTTGTCACTTCCAGCAACTGCGTCGCGGGCAATGCGGCCGCCGGTGCCGGGGTCGGCCCCCGCCTGTTGCACTATATTCTGGGCATTACCAAGGCCTATTGCACCCGCGTCGGCGGGGGGCCGTTCCCGACCGAACTCGACTGGGAAGTCGAAGGCACGCCGGGCTGGCACATGAGCACCGTGGGTGCTGAAAAAGGGGTCACCACCGGGCGCAGCCGGCGCTGCGGCTGGTTCGATGCAGCCTTGCTCAAGCGCTCGGCGCAAGTCAATGGCTTGAGCGGCTTGTGCATCACCAAGCTCGACGTGCTGGACGGCCTGAAAGAACTGAAGCTGTGCACGGGCTACGAGCTCGACGGCGCAGCGACCGACATCCTGCCCATGGGCGCCGACGACATTGCGCGTTGTGTACCCGTTTACGAAACCATGGAGGGCTGGAGCGACAGCACGGTGGGGGTCACCCAATACGACAAATTGCCCATGGCGGCACGGCTTTATCTGCAGCGTATCGAGCAGGTCACGGGGGTGCCCGTGCACATCATTTCGACCAGTCCGGACCGCGATCACACCATCATGATGCGCCATCCCTTTCTGGCCGATTGAGCCCGAACGCGTTTTTTCAATGGCATCCGTGGCGCGCCAGCGATCATTATTCAAGGGGCATTTATGTTGACAGAAGATGGCAAGCATTTGTATGTGAGCTATGACGAATACCATGGCCTGATCGAAAAACTGGCGATCAAGATTTTTCAGTCAGGCTGGGAATTCGACATCATTCTTTGCCTCGCCCGGGGTGGCATGCGCCCCGGCGATATTTTGTCGCGTGTCTTCGACAAGCCGCTGGCCATCATGTCCACCAGCTCCTACCGGGCCGAGTCTGGCACGCAGCAGGGTAACCTCGACATCGCCCACTACATCACCACACCCAAGGGCGAAATTGCCGGCAAGGTGTTGCTGGTCGACGACCTGGCAGATTCCGGACTCACGCTTCATGCCGTGATGGAACAGCTCAAAAACAATTACAAACCCATCACCGAGTTGCGCAGTGCCGTGATCTGGACCAAGTCGCTGTCCAAGTTCACGCCCGATTATTTGGTCGAATTTTTGCCTACCAACCCCTGGATTCACCAGCCCTTTGAGAGTTACGACAGCCTGCGACCCGAGCAGCTCATCAAAAAATGGAGCGTTTGACGCACCCGGGTTGCCATCATGGCTGAGCTCACCACCACCCTGATTCATCACCCCTACCAGCCGCCGGCAGGGTTTGCCGCGCCGCAACCCGGGGTTTTCAAAGCCTCCACGGTGTTTTTCCCCAATGTGGCCGCCATGCGCCAGTTTGAGTGGAAAGACAAGTCGGCCTACACCTATGGGCTGCACGGCACACCGACCACCTACACGCTCGAAGAGCGGCTTTGCACGCTTGAGGGCGGTGTCCAGTGCCTGCTGGTACCCAGTGGCCTGGCGGCGATTGCGACGGTCAACCTGGCCTTGCTCAAGAGTGGTGACGAGGTGCTGATTCCCGACAACGCCTACGGTCCCGCCAAAGCCCTGGCTGAGGGCGAGCTGGCGCATTGGGGCATCGCGCATCGCTATTTCGACCCCATGAACCCCGCCGATCTGGCCGCCAAAATCTCGCCTTACACCCAATTGGTGTGGCTGGAAGCAGCAGGTTCGGTCACGCTGGAGTTCCCTGACTTGTGCGCGCAGGTGCGCATTTGTCGGGCGGCGAAGGTCCTTTGTGCCTTGGACAACACCTGGGGTGCGGGTCTGGCCTTCAAACCGTTTGATCTTCAGCCGGGTCAGCTGCCCGCGTTGGCCGTGGACATTTCCATTCACGCCCTGACCAAATACCCCAGCGGTGGCGGCGACGTGCTGATGGGCAGTGTCATCAGCACCGACGAACGCCTGCACATGCAGCTCAAGCTGTGCCACATGCGCCTTGGACTTGGGGTTGCCGCCAGCGATGCCGAGGCTGTGTTGCGGGGTCTGCCCAGCCTGTCGCTGCGCTACCGCCAGCACGATGAAAGCGCCCGTGCGCTGGCCCATTGGTGCCAGCAACGCGTTGAATTTGCCCAGGTCCTGCATCCGGCTTTACCGCAGTCGCCCGGCCATGCGCCATGGCAGGCCTTGTGCGGCCATGCTTTTGGGGCGGCGGCTGGCTTGTTCAGCGTGATCTTCAAACCGGGCTACAGCCAGGCGCAAGTGGATGCTTTTTGCAATGCCTTGCAATGGTTCAGGATTGGCTACAGCTGGGGCGGTCCCGTGAGTCTGGTCATGCCTTACCAGCTTGAGACCATGCGCAGCAGCTGGCCTGCGCATCTGCAGCGGGGCGTGCTGGTTCGGTTTTCCATCGGTCTGGAATCTGCGGCTGACCTGCAGCAGGATTTGCAGCAAGCATTGCAAGCACTCACGTGAGTTCCGGGCGGTCTGTTCTGTTGGCCAAGCCCGCCCGGGCGGCTAAAATCGCACCCTTAACTTGAAAGCACAACTTGGCAACACCTAATTACGGATACGAGAAACGTCAAAAAGAACTGGCGAAAAAGAAGAAAAAAGAAGAGAAACTCAAGGAAAAAGCCCAGCGCAAGGCGGGCGAGGGCAGTCCTGACGGCCAGCAGGACGAGCCGGATCAAGCGGCTGAAGACACCCCGGCCACCTGACCGCCCCGACCCACGCCCGGTTTGCTCAGGCCAGCATCCGGCTGGCCAGGGTGTTCATGGCCCCGGCTGAGCGCTCGGTCGGCGCCAACTGAGCCGCCTGGGCAAACTGCACAAAATTGCGCTGCATCGATTGCAGGTAAGCCGGGTCGTAATGTTGGGTCAGCAATTCCATGACCACACGGGCAAAGTCGCCTTCCTGCGCCATGGTTTGCCAGCGCTTCACCACCTCGTGACCCTTGAGCTCGGTGAGCTTTGCCAGCCGTTCACAAAAATAGCCGACGTTGCGCGTCAGATAATCATAGTCTTCCAGCAACAGCGCCACACGCTCGGCATCGGACAGTTGCAGATTCAGGCAAGTGCTGTTGCGCATGGCGTCCATCAGCGCTGCGGGCACCGACAAATTACCCACTTTTTTGCTCTCGCTTTCCACAAAGACGGGCACGGCCGGATCGAAGTGGCGCAATTGATCCCAGACCAGGGTTTCAAAATGCTTTTGAGTGGGTTGCGCCAGCCCGGGCATGGCGCCCAGCACCGAACTGCGGTGATTGGCCAGGGCTTCCAGATCCAGCACCTGGGCGCCTTGTGCCGCCAGGGCTTGCAGCAAGCGGGTTTTGCCACTGCCGGTCGGGCCGCAAACAACGCGGAAAGTCAGCTGGGGGACACGCGCCACAATGTCTTGCACCAGCGCCGCCCTGAAAGCCTTGTAGCCGCCTTCCACCAGCGTCACCCGAAAACCGATCTGGCTCAAAACAAGTGCCAGTGAGCCGCTGCGTTGCCCACCGCGCCAGCAATAAGCCAGCGGCTGCCAGTCGCGGGGGTGGTCGATGACGTGTTGCTCAAGGTGTCCGGCGATGTTGCGTGCCGCGATGGCGGCGCCGCGTTTGCGGGCTTCAAAGGGGTTGACCTGCTTGTACAGGGTGCCAATCTCGATGCGTTCGGCATTGTTCAGGGTGGGCCAGTTGACGGCGCCGGGCAGGTGGTCGGCCTGGTACTCGTCTTCGCTGCGGGCATCAATGATGGCGTCAAAGTCCGACAGCCGTGCCATGACGTCTGCCGCGCTGAGGGGGGTCAGACTCATTGCAGTTCTTTCTTGATGGCTGGCCAGACATTGGCCAGCAGGCGTGGATGGGCTTCTTCCCTGGGGTGGATGCGGTCGGCCTGAAACCAGGCCATGCTGTCGGGGACATCGGCAATCCCCTTCAGAAAAAACGGCACCAGCGCCGACCGGGTGGTCTTGGCGACCTCGACATACATGCGGGCAAAGCGCTGGGTGTAATCACGGCCGTAGTTGGGCGGCACCTGCATGCCCAGCAATAGCACTTTGGCGCCATGCTGTTGTGCCAGCCGTGTCATGGCCAGCAGGTTGTCGCGGGTCATGTCAAGCGGCAGGCCGCGCAGGGCATCGTTGCTCCCCAGTTCGATCACCACCAGCTTCGGCTGGTGTTGCGCCAACAAAGCGGGCAGGCGGGCGCGACCGCCCGAGCTGGTGTCGCCACTGATGCTGGCGTTGACCACCTCGGCTTTTATTTTTTCAGCTTGTAGTTTTTGTTCGAGCAGGGCGACCCAACCGGTGCCGCGCTTGAGCCCGTACTCTGCGCTCAGCGAGTCGCCCAGCACCAGCAGGGTCGGGCGCTCGGGCGGCGCTGCGGCCGCAGCGGCCACGCGGTGGTAAATCCCGCTGCTGGCAAGGACTGCCGCCAACGCGATAAAGTGGCGCCGGTTCAAATCGTTTTGTTGCAAAGAAAAATCCATGTCTGATGTCATTATCTCGGTAGAGCACGTTTTCAAGTCGGTGACCGACGCCACTGGCACTCTTGAGATTTTGCAGGACGTTGATTTTGCCCTGCGCTCCCGCGAGACCGTGGCTATTGTCGGTGCTTCGGGCTCGGGCAAGAGCACCCTGTTGTCGATCATTGCCGGCCTGGACACCCCGAGCCGGGGCACGGTGCGTCTGGCCGGGCATGACCTGTTCGCCATGGGCGAGGATGACCGCGCCGCGCTGCGTGCCGAAAAACTGGGGTTTGTCTTTCAGAGCTTTCAGTTGCTGGGCAATTTGACCGCCCTGGAAAACGTGATGCTGCCGCTCGAACTGGCGGGCCGACGCCAGGCGCGCAAGCTGGCCACCCAGATGCTGGACCGCGTGGGCCTGGCCCAGCGCCTGAGGGCTTACCCCAAGGTGCTCTCGGGCGGCGAACAGCAACGCGTGGCCCTGGCGCGGGCTTTTGTGGTGCAACCGGCCGTGTTGCTGGCCGATGAGCCGACCGGCAGCCTGGACTTTGCCACCGGCGAAAAGGTGATGCACCTGATGTTTGACCTGAACCGTGAACTCGGCACCACGCTGCTGCTGGTCACCCACGACCGGGCCATGGCGGAACGCTGTCAGCGCAGCATCACCATGGAGGCGGGGCGGGTGGTGGCTGAGCCGTCCTGACGCCGTGTCGGGCGGCGTTGGTGGCCTTGGGCGGTGCGCCGTCAAGGCACAATGTTGCCATGATCAATTTCCCATGGATGAGCCGATCGGGCACATGCATTCTTGTTGGCGTGACCGGGCTGATGAGCAGCCAACGGCTTGCTGCCCAGACGACCGTTGGAGTTTCTGAAAAAGATTTTTTGGAAGAGATGCCGATCATTCTGTCGGTATCGCGTCTGCCACAGCGGCTGGATGAAACACCGGGTGCGGTCACCATCCTGGACCGTGACTTTATTCGCAGCTCGGGGGCGCGCGACGTGGCGGATTTGCTGCGCCTGGTACCGGGTTTTCAATCCAGCACGTCTTTTGAAGCCGACGCGCCGCAAGCCAGTTACCACGGCGTTTATGGCTATTACTCCGCCCGCATCCAGGTGCTGGTCGATGGCCGCTCGGTCTATTCAAATTACCTTGCCGGGAGTGTCGCGCCGGGTCTGATGACGGTGATGCTCGATGACGTTGAACGCATCGAGGTGCTGCGCGGTTCCAACTCGGTGGCTTATGGCGCACGCGCCATGCTTGGGGTGGTCAACATTGTGACCCGGCACAGTACTGACACGCTGGGGCCACGCGCGGCGCTGACCCGCGGTGAAAACGGCATTCAGGACACCCGGCTTGGCTTGGGATGGCGCACCGACCACAGCGGCATGCGGCTGTCCATCGACGAGCGTGCCGATGACGGCTTGAGCGGTGCCCACGGCCACAACCGGGTACAGCGCGTCAATTTCAGGTCGGATTGGCAGGTTTCGGAGCGCAGCGAGGTGCAGTTGCACGCCGGCTGGATGAACATGGCCTCAGGAAAAGGTTTTGCGGACAAGCCGGGTCAAGACTGCCGCGACACCACGTTTGAGAACAAATTCGTGCAGATGGACTGGAAAGAAGTGCTGAGCCAGGATCAGGACCTGGTGCTCGGCTTTGCGCACAACCAGGAAACTTACCGCGATGTCAATACCATCCCGTTTTTCCCGCCATGGTACCGCGTGACCCTGGATGGCAGCGGCACCGCCAGCAACAGCTCCATGACGGCACAGCACACCCTGCGACTGAATCCGGCGCTGCGCATGGTCTGGGGGGCAGAGTTTCGGCGTGAGTCTGTGACCTCGCGGCCTTTTTTCAATACGACCGAGGCCCTGGTGGATAACTTCATGCGTGTGTTCGGTCATGCCGAATGGCGCTTGCGTCCCGACCTGTTGCTCAATGCCGGTGCCATGGCAGAGCGCAGCAGGGGTAGTGGTTCCAGTCTGGCACCCAGGCTGATGCTGAACTGGCATGTGACACCACAGCAGACCCTGCGTGCCGGCATGTCGCGTTCGTTCCGACCGCCAAGTACGTTTGAGCGCCAGGCCGATGTGCGTTATTCCGCCTACAACCAAATCACCAAGGTAAACGACTTGCTCGATGTCAACATTCTGGCGCGCGGCAACGTGCAGCGTGAATCCGTGCTGACGCGGGAACTGGGTTATCTGGGCACTTTCCCCCGGTTGAAATCAACGCTGGATGTGCGTCTATATGATGAGTCTTTTAGTGGCTTGATCGACGGTGTTCCCTATATTTCGCCAATAGACGGCAAAGACTACCGGGTCTCTGATTATGTCAACGCTGAAGATTTCTCCATCCGCGGCCTGGAGCTGCAATGGACTGGCCAGCCCTGGTTGGGTGCGCAACTGGGTTTCAACCAGACCTTCTCGCGCATGGTTTTTTCGCAAGCGCCGTCAACAACCGGCTTGCTTGCGTCCATGCCAGAGTCAACCAGCACCTTGTTCCTGACCCAGCAGTTGCCATCGGGGCTGCGGTTTTCCATCAGCCATCAATACAGTGAACCCTTGTGGGTGCAAAAATCGGGTCCCAGCCGGGACCATGGTGAGGGCTTGCGGCAATACATCAACCGGACCGACTGGCGCTTGAGCAAGTCGCTGCGCTTTGGCCAGCGCACCGGTGAGCTGGCTTTGACGGTGCAAAACCAGGGCCATGCCTATGCTGACTTTGCGAAGGAATTTTTGTTTAAACGCCGCGCTTTTGTGACGCTGCGCATCGACAACTGAAGCTGTCATGGCGCGGCGTTTGCTCGGGTTTCTGTTAGGGCTGGCCCTGTGCTTGTCGGCCCTGCCTGGAAGGGCGCAAATGTTGGAAGTCCATGTGGGCATTGTCCGAAGTCAAAACAGTGCACCGTACCTGGACGCCACGCAGGCCCTGGTCAACAGCCTGGCCCGTCAGGGTGCGACGCATCACCCCGTTGAAGTATGGAGCCCGGCTGAACTGGCGGCGCTTCCGGTTGCCAGCTTGTCGGGTGTCAAGGTGTGGGTGGCGCTGGGGACGGAGGCGGCCACGGCGCTGGCCCGGGTGCAGCTCCAAGCGCCGGTACTCCATGCCCTGCTGCCACGCCGCAGTTTTGAGCGCGTGCTGCGCGCCTGCGCACGCAAGGCCTCGGCCCGGTTCAATGTCCTCGAACTCGACCAACCGCTGCAACGCCAGCTGGCGCTGATTCGTTTGGCGCTGCCCAAGACCCGGCGCGTAGGCGTTTTGTGGGGGCCGGATTCCTTGGCCAAGGCGCCGGCGTTGCGATCGATCGCCAGCAGCCAGGGTCTGGCTCTGCAAGAGGCGCGGCTTGGCGAAGAGGCGCCCCTGTTTGCGGCCCTGCAGTCGGTTCTTGACGGCAGCGATGTGCTGCTGGCCCTGGCCGACCCGCTGGTGTTCAACAGCAGCAACCTCCAGAACCTCCTGATGACCACGATCAGGGTGCAGGTTCCCCTGGTCGCCTTTTCCCCGGCCTATGTGCGCGCCGGGGCTTTGCTGGCCGTGTACAGCACGCCGCCACAGGTGGGCGCGCAGGCGGCACAGTGGGTGCTGGACGTGCTGGCCAATCGGGTCTTGCCAG
>JALNWC010000027.1 GCA_023231075.1 Rhodoferax sp. | reverse complement strand
TCAATGTGGGCAATGATGGAGAAATTTCTGATGTGATGCATCCAGGAAACCGATGTAAAGAGTGATTGAGCAACAGAAAAAAGGGCGCGTTCCAGAGAGACGCGCCCCGAACCAAACGGATTGGCTAGACCAAACTTAAGTGCCCGATTGTAATTAAGTCGGGCCACCCCCGATCAGAGGCCTTGCGGGTCAGACCACCCGCGTAGCGACGTGCTCTGACCCCAACTAAACTGAAACCTTGCGGGTCAGACCACTCGCACAGCGACGTGCTCTGACCCCAACTAAACTGAAACCTTGCGGGTCAGACCACTCGCACAGCGACGTGCTCTGACCCCAACTAAACTGAAACCTTGCGGGTCAGACCACTCGCGCAGCGACGTGCTCTGACCCCAACTGATCAGGGAGTCAATCGGATCACCGTGTACTGGGCCCAATCGCCGCGACGGAACAGAATATTGACGGGTTTGGATTTGTCCAACTCAGCGACCACTTTTTCAAAGCCGGCCACATGGGTTACCGCGACATTGGCCACAGACAGGATCACATCACCCTCGCGCAAGCCCGCACGGGCCGCCAGACCGATGGCGGCATTCACCCGCACGCCTCCCTTGATCTTCAGCTCTTTCTTCACCGCGTCGGTCAAATCGCTCAAATCCAGGCCCATCGACTGGGCCATTTTGGATTCTGTGGCTTTAGGTGTTTTTTCAGGAGTTTTGGCGGCTGTTTTTTCAGCTTCGATCTCGGCAATGGTCACCGTCAAATCCTTGCTGGCGCCACGGCGAAACACCGTCAGACTGCTCTTGACCCCCGGCTTCGTGCTGCCCACCATGCGTGGCAAATCGCTGGATTTTTCAACTTTTTTGCCATCGAACCTGATGATGATGTCACCCGCCTCGACGCCGGCCTTGTCGGCCGGCCCCCCGGTTTCAACGCCGCGCACCAGCGCGCCATAGGGCTTCCCCAGACCGACGGACTCGGCCACCTCCTTGGAGACCTGTTCAATTTGCACCCCGATGCGACCGCGCGTGACACGGCCGGTGGCGCGCAGTTGCTCACTCACCCGCACCGCTTCATCTATCGGAATGGAAAATGAAATGCCCATGGAGCCGCCCGAGCGTGAATAAATCTGGCTGTTGATGCCCACCACCTCGCCGCGCATGTTGATCAGCGGGCCCCCCGAGTTGCCCGGGTTGATCGCCACGTCGGTCTGGATGAAGGGCAAGTAGTCACCCGTGTCGCGCTGCTTGGCGCTCACAATGCCGGCGGTCACCGAGTTCTCGAGGCCGAACGGCGAGCCAATGGCCATCACCCACTCACCCACCTTGAGCCGACCCACGTCACCCACCTTGACCGCTGGCAGTCCGGTCGCCTCGATCTTCACCACCGCGACGTCACTGCGTTTGTCGGCGCCAATGATCCTGGCTTTGAATTCGCGTTGGTCGGTCAGGGTCACGAGCACTTCGTCGGCCCCATCGACCACATGGGCGTTGGTCATGATCATGCCGTCCGAAGTCAGGATGAAGCCCGAACCCACGCCGCGTGGCTGTTCTTCCGGGTTGGGATTCTGCCCATGGCCGGGCGGTGGCGTTTGCCGCGGACCATTGGGAATGTTGGGAATTGGCAAACCAAAGCGGCGGAAAAATTCCAGCATGTCAGGGTCGATCTGGTCCGGCTGGCCTTGCCGTGGATTCACCTTCTCGAGGGTGCGTATGTTGACCACCGAAGGCCCCACCTGCTCCACCAGATCGGTGAAGTCAGGCAGCGCGCGCACCTGGGCAAAAGCCGGTGACAGTGGCAACATCGCGGTCGATGCCGTGGCCACCACGGTGGCACTCAACACGCAGGCGAACAAACTTTTTAAATTCAGTCGAATCATCTTCAGCCTTTTTGATAAAACACACATTGAAATGGAGACTTACCTTGCTCTTTCAAGACCCTGAACAAAAAATGCCAGCGTCTGCCCGGGCACTTCGCCCACGGCGGTAATCCACCAGTCATCCAGGCGCCGCGTCAGCATGTGGGTGGCCCCCATGGCCACCGCCTCATGGGACACCATTTTGCTGTGGCGCGCGGCATCAAAGCTTTCAATGAACAATGACACCGAGGCCAGACCATCCGAAAAAACCCACTGCAAGGTATTGGCCGCGGGGTCGGACGGACTGGCGTGCACACGTTTGTTGCAGGCCATGGCTTTGAACCCGGCCACCTGGCCCTTGAATAACCAGCCTTCCTGCGCCGCCGTGGTCTTGATCAGTTCAGGTTTATGGACCTTGAACCCCTCCGTGTTGTCCATCAACGCTGCCAAACTGGCCCTGCTGACGGGCTCACCGAACTGCAACTCGGAAAAGGCGGCCTGCTCCAGCACACCCATCGTGGCGTCGAGGGTCTGCAACTTGACCACCACGCCGGATTCACGATGGGTCCAGACCTTGTAGCCAAAGCGCAAGGCATCGACCGGCACCAGCTGAACGACATCGGACACCCATCCTGCGACGCGCTCCTGCCCAAGCGGTTTCAGTCCGTAATAGCGGGCAATCGATGAATCGGTCCGGTTCAACAAATTGGGGAAAAGGCCGAACGACTCACGGGTTTCAGAAATCACCAGACGTCGTTCGGGCAGGAAGGTGACGACCTGATCGTTGCGCCGAAACGTGGTGCGCGCCGCGCCGGTCAGGGCATCGATGCGCTCCATTTGCTGCTGGCCGTCACACACATGCCAGATGCGCGATGAAGACAAGGTATCTCCCGCGGTGACGACAAAGGTGCCCACATAAGTCCGTTGCCTGGCTGCTTCGTGCAAGCGCATCAGCCAACGGCTGATCGGCGCCTCTTCCGCCTTGGCCAGCTGGATTTTTGCGGAAGGCTGGTCGGCCCCGCTTTGCGCCCAGACCAAGCTGGTGCCCCATACCAGGCCCAGAAAAAAAACAGCGAACCGGCTCAACGCGCACCCTCTTCAAAGGTGGCGTTGCGTAAAAATCCGGTAGGCATTTGCAAGGCCGAGGTGCCGCCAAACTGGCGATGCGCCGCAAGAAACACATCAATTTGCGGATCACGAATCATGACGGGCGCGGCCCCCGGGGTCGCCGCCAGTGTGCCAGACGGGGCCAGGGGCAGGGGCGATTGAACCGTGCGAGGCGCAACGGCCAGTTGGGCGCCCGGCAATGCCTGACTCTGAAAGCCCTGCCATGCGACCCCCGTGACCAGGGCGACCGATGCCAAACCGACCACCAGGCGCCACCAGCGGTCATTGGCACTGGCCATCAGGGGAGCAAGCTGAACTTTTGCAGCTGACACAGTCCGCAAGGCCGAGGGCGCGGGCTCCTGTTGCAGCCTGGCGCGCAACCGCAGCACAAACTCGTCATCATGTGCGCTCGCGGCGGCTTGCCCGGTGCGCATGGCATCGCCCACCACATGGTAGCTGTGCCAGCGCTGACGGGCCTCGCCGCTGCGTTCCAGCAGCGCCAGGGCCTGGTCAAATTCGGTGTCGCGCAATTGACCGTCAACCAAGGCCGAAACCAACTCACTATTTTCAATCAAGCTGTCTGTCATGCTTGTCCCCGCCTCTGTCGTAAGGCCCTGCCAGGGCCCAAAAAATGCTGATTACCACCGCTTGCCCGTCTGCTTTTCCAGCATGGGTTTCACCTTGTTGGACACCGCCTCACGGGCCCTGAAAATGCGCGAGCGCACGGTGCCCAGGGGGCAATTCATGAGGTCGGCGATTTCCTCGTAACTCAAACCTTCAATCTCGCGCAGGGTCAGCGCCTGTTTCAAGTCATCAGGCAAAGCCTCCAGCGCCGCGTGCACCGCCTGACCAATCTCCTTGGCCGCCAACACCGATTCGGGTGTCTCGTCTGTGCTTGGTTCACTTCTGCGTTGAAAAGTTTCATCGTCTTCGTCATTGGACTGCAAAGCGCCATAAAAAACAGCAGGATCATTCTTGAGCTTGAGCAAGAAGCGCTTGGCCGTGTTGACGGCAATGCGGTAAAGCCAGGTGTAAAACTGCGCATCGCCACGAAACTGGTGCAGCGCCCGGTAAGCGCGAATAAAGGTTTCCTGGGCAATGTCTTCCACCAGGTTGACGTCGCGCACCATGCGCCCGATCAGGCGCTCGATGCGGCGCCGATACTTGATGACCAGCAGCTCGAAGGCGCGCTGGTCACCCGCAACGGCCCGCTCCACCAGCTGGGCATCGCTGTCGCCGGGCGGCTGCGTGGTGTCGGTGACGGGTTTCTGGTCAGCAGGCATTCAGACCTCGGGCGACGCGGCCAAACCGGTGGATTCAGGATGCGAAGCAGGATGGAACAGGGCGCGGCGCAAAGCCAGCCAGCGCTCGGGCTGCGTCTCTTGTGCCGGCCAGACCCACACGGCAAACCCTGTCTCCGGGCGCAAACAGAGCAGCAGGTGGTGCTGCACATCAAGAATGACCTGCGGCCTTACCGGCGGACTCAAGGCAGCGGCCTGCAAGCGCCAGTCCCGGCCATCCCAAGCCAGTTGCACCTTGGGTGGGTGCCGTCCGCGCCACACCGACCAGGCGCCAAAAACCAAGCAAAGCACCCAGCCCAGTCCATGGCCCGCCCCGTGCGCCGGCGACGACAACCACCAGGCGCCTTGCGCAACGGCGCCCGCCAGCACCACAGCCAGGGTCAAGCTGATCTGAAAATGCGAACGCCCCACCGGATAAGTCACCGCTGGGGCGTTGTACATGGTCGTAACCGCTGCAGCTGAAGCCTCAGGGCGCCCGTTTGAAAACCAGGGAACCGTTGGTGCCCCCAAAGCCAAAATTATTTTTAACGGCCACGTCAATCTTCATGTCACGCGCGGTGTTGGCGCAGTAGTCCAGATCACATTCGGGATCCTGGTTGAAGATATTGGTGGTGGGCGGGCTCTTCTGGTGGTGCAAGGCCAGCACCGTGACCACCGATTCCAGCCCGCCAGCGCCACCCAGCAAGTGACCCGTCATGGACTTGGTGGAGTTGACCACCACGTTTTTGGCATGGTGACCCAGAGCCGCCTTGATGGCGTTGGATTCATTGACATCTCCCAGCGGCGTCGAGGTGCCATGGGCATTGATATAGTCCACCTGGTCGGCATTGAGGCCGGCATTATTCAGGGCGCTGACGATGGCGCGGCGCGGACCGTCCATATTGGGCGCCGTCATGTGGCCGGCATCGGCGCTCATGCCAAAACCGGCCAGCTCGGCGTAAATCCTGGCGCCGCGTGCCTTGGCGTGCTCGTACTCTTCGAGCACCATGACGCCTGCGCCCTCGCCCAGCACAAAGCCCTCGCGGTCGGTGTCCCAGGGTCGCGAGGCAGTGGCGGGGTCGTCGTTGCGGGTGCTCAGGGCGCGCATGGCGGCAAATCCGCCAACACCCAGGGGTGACACCGCAGCTTCAGAACCACCCGCCACGACCACATCGGCATCGCCATATTCGATCATGCGCCCGGCCTGGCCGATGCAATGCAGGCCCGTGGTGCAGGCGGTCACGATGGCCAGGTTGGGGCCCTTGAAGCCAAACCGGATCGACACGTGACCGGCGATCATGTTGATGATGGTGGACGGCACAAAAAAGGGCGAAATGCGCCGGGCGCCGCGCTGCACGTACTCAGAGTGCATGTGCTCGATCATGGGCAGGCCACCAATGCCGGAGCCAATCACGCAGGCAATGCGCGTGGCCAGCTCTTCACTCAGCGCGTCGCCGGTGGGCAAGCCGGCGTCAGCCACAGCCTGGGCCGCCGCGGCAATGCCATAGTGAATAAAGGTGTCCATGGTGCGCGCCTCTTTGGCGCTCATGTAGGACTCGATGTCGAAGCCCTTGACCTCGGCGGCGATTTTGCAGCTGAAAGTGGAGGCGTCGAAGTGGCTGATCAAACCGACACCGGATTGACCCGCCAACAGATTGGCCCAGGTCGTGTCCACCGTATTGCCCACGGGACTGACACAACCCAAACCGGTAACGACAACGCGACGACGGGGCATATTCATAAGCAGTCAGAGGTTCGTCCGGATAAAACCCCACCCCAGGACGGGGGGGATGAAAATTGGGTACTGCCAGCACCCAGGCAGCTGTCAATGAGCGGCCTGTCATGCTGACCTTGACGACACCCTCTCGGGGCGCCAGCCATCAGGATTACGCTTTTTTGTGGTTCATAGCGTAGTCGACGGCATTTTGCACCGTGGTGATTTTTTCAGCATCTTCGTCCGGGATTTCAATGCCAAACTCGTCTTCCAGTGCCATCACGAGTTCAACGGTGTCCAGGGAATCTGCGCCCAGATCGGCCACGAAGGCTTTTTCGTTGGTGACTTGGGATTCTTCAACACCGAGTTGTTCGGCAATGATTTTTTTAACGCGTGCTTCAATATCGCTCATGGGTTCCCTCAGAGGGTTGTGAAAAGATCCGTGATTTTAGCCGGGCTTGGAAGTGACTTCTGAACCCGGCCGCCGTACGGATAACGCGGCTTTATTTTGACATCAATGACGGCTTGGCCTTCAGGCCATGAACATACCACCATTGACGTGCAATTCTTGTCCTGTCACATAAGCCGCCTGCGGCGACGCCAGATACGTCACGGCATGGGCGATGTCAGCGGGCTTGCCCAGATGGCCCAGGGGAATCTGGCTCAGCAAGGCTTTTTGCTGCTCGTCGGCCAAACTGGCCGTCATGTCGGTTTCAATGAAACCGGGGGCAATGCAGTTGACCGTGATGTTGCGCGAGCCCAGCTCACGCGCCAGGGCACGCGTCATGCCGGCCACACCGGCCTTGGCAGCCGCATAGTTGGCCTGCCCCGGGTTGCCCGAAGCCCCCACCACCGAGGTGATGCTGATGATGCGGCCATAACGTTGCTTCATCATGGTGCGCATGACCGCACGGCTCAGGCGAAAGACCGCCTTGAGGTTGGTGTCGAGCACCGCGTCCCATTCGTCGTCCTTCATGCGCATGGCCAGGTTGTCGCGCGTGATGCCGGCGTTGTTCACCAGAATCTGCAGCCCGCCGTACGCCTTGACGATGCCGTCGATCAGCGCATCCACACCGGCCGGATCGTTGACGTCGAGCACCCGGCCCGTGCAGCCAGCATAAGCCGCCAGCGTCTGGCTGATCTTGGCCGCGCCCTCGTCAGTGGTCGCTGTGCCGATGACTTTGAGGCCGCGCTCGGCCAGC
Organism: Rhodoferax sp.; assembly: GCA_023231075.1. GTDB lineage: Bacteria > Pseudomonadota > Gammaproteobacteria > Burkholderiales > Burkholderiaceae_C > Rhodoferax. Next base: position 7,798 of record JALNWC010000027.1, on the reverse strand, counting down.
GCCAGCGCTATCGCCGCACCAATGCCGCGCGAGGCGCCCGTGACCAGGGCCACCTGGCCTTCAAATTTGATTTCGCTCATGTTGTTGGCGCATCCAGAATAAAAGTTTTGACGTCAGTCAGGCTGGCCAGATCAAACAAGGGCAGGCCCTGCATCTCGGCGTTGATGCGCTTGGTCAGGCCCGCCAGCACCTTGCCGGGGCCGCACTCGACCAGGTTGGGCAAACCGCGCGCGCCCAGCGCCTGCACACACTCGACCCAGCGCACCGGGCCAAAAGCCTGGCGATACAACGCATCACGAATCCGGTCGGCGTCCTGCTCGACAGCGACGTCAATGTTGTTGACCACAGCGATCCGGGGTGTCGCGAAGACCGTGGCCTGCAGTTTTTCCTTGAGCTTGAGTGCCGCCGGCTTCATCAGGCTGGAGTGAAACGGCGCCGATACCGGCAAGGGCAAGGCGCGCTTGGCGCCCTGGGCTTTGAGCGCCACGCAGGCCTGCTCGACGGCCGCCTTGGAGCCGGCAATCACGGTCTGACCGGGATCATTGAAATTGACGGCTTCGACCACTTCAGCCGAACCCAGCCCGAAAGAGGCCGTGACTTCCATGCAAGCGGCGCTGACCCTGGCCGCGTCCAAGCCCAGAATCGCGGCCATGGCGCCCACGCCCACCGGCACGGCGTCCTGCATCGCCTGGGCCCGAAAGCGCACCAGCGGCGCCGCTTGCGCCAGCGTGAGCACGCCGGCCGCCACCAGCGCCGAATACTCGCCCAGCGAGTGACCCGCCAGCGCTTGCGGCGCCACGCCCACTTCAGCCATCCAGACCCGGTAGGCGGCGACACCGGCCACCAGCATCACGGGCTGGGTGTTGGTGGTCAGCGCCAGCGCTTCCTTGGGGCCTTCCTTGATCAACAAACCGATGTCTTCGCTCAAAGCATCGGAGGCCTCTTGCAGGGCTTCGCGTACTTGCGGGTGATCAGCCCAGGCATCGAGCATGCCCACGGATTGCGAGCCCTGGCCCGGAAATACAAATGCAAACGGTTTCATATTTGTCAGATAGAGATGAGGAAAACGACTTGATCCCGGAACAAGCAAACGGGGTCGCTCACAGCTTCAGCAGCACCGCACCCCAGGTAAAACCACCCCCCACGGCTTCAAGCAGCAAGGTTTGCCCGGGCTTGACCTGGCCACTGCGTACCGCGGTGTCGAGCGCCAACGGGATCGAAGCCGCCGAGGTATTGCCGTGCTGGTCCACCGTGACCACCACCTTGTCCATCGGCAATTTAAGCTTGCGCGCCGTGCTTTGCATGATGCGGATGTTGGCCTGGTGCGGAATCAGCCAGTCAATGTCGGCATCGGTCTTGCCCGCTTTGGTCAGGACGGCGCGTGCCGACTCTTGGAGCACCCCGACCGCGAGTTTGAAGACGGCCTGGCCGTCCATGCGCAGCATCGGGTCACCCAGAACGCTGCCGCCGCTGACATGGCCGGGCACACACAGGATTTTGGTATGGCTGCCATCGGCGTGGATGTCGGTGGCCAAAATCCCGGGCTCCGGCGATGCTTCCAGCACCACGGCACCGGCGCCATCGCCGAACAACACGCAGGTGGTGCGGTCCTTGAAGTCCAGGATGCGCGAAAACACCTCGGAGCCGATCACCAGCGCCTTGGTCGCGGTACCCGACTTGATCAGGGAATCGGCGATGGTCAGGGCATAGATGAAGCCGCTGCAAACCGCCTGCACATCAAAGGCCGCACCGCCCTTGACACCCAGCTTGCCTTGCAAAATGCAGGCTGTGGACGGAAACACCATATCGGGCGTCGACGTGGCCACAATGATCAGGTCAATGTCCCCGGCTTCCACACCCGCTGCCTGCAGCGCCTGGCGCGCCGCCAGCAAGGCCAGGTCACTGCTGGCCACATCCGCATCGGCGAAATGCCGGGCGCGGATGCCGGTGCGTTCAACGATCCAGTCATCGCTGGACTCGACACCCTGGGTCGCCAGTTCAGCGACCAGGTCCGCGTTGGTGAGACGCCGCGGCGGCAAATAGCTGCCGGTACCGGTAATACGAGAGTATGTTTTCATGAATCAAACGGAGGAAAAGTCGTCTGCGATCAAATTGGCACGTCATCACTCGCCAACAGCGGCGCGGCATGGGCAATTCGAACCCGAACACGATCTAATAAATTATTGCGGGCTGCATCATACGCCCGCGTCAGGGCGTAACCAAAAGCCATCTGGTCGGCTGAACCATGGCTCTTGAACACCAGGCCACGCAAGCCCAACAGGGCCCCGCCGTTGTAGCGCCGATGGTCCATGCGTTTCTTGAGCGCGGAAATCACCGGGTAGGCGGTCAGCGCCGCCAATCTGGTGAACAGGTTGCGCGAAAACTCTCTTCTGAGAAAGTCCACGATCATGCCCGCCAGGCCTTCGCTGGCCTTGAGCGCCACATTGCCGACAAAACCGTCACAGACCACGATGTCGGCCGTGCCCTTGAAAATGTCATTGCCTTCGACATTGCCATAAAAATTCAGGTCACCCGCCTTGCCGGCAGCGCGCAGCAACTCACCGGCCTTCTTGATGACTTCATTGCCCTTGATGGCTTCTTCGCCGATATTGAGCAGGCCAACGCTTGGGTTGTCTTCACCGCTGAGCACCGACACCAGCGCCGACCCCATCACGGCAAACTGCAACAAGTGCTCCGCCGTGCAATCCACATTGGCACCCATGTCGAGCACGGTGGTGGCAGCGCCTTTGGCATTGGGAATTTGCCCGGCAATGGCGGGTCGGTCAATACCCTCCAGGGTTTTCAGAAGATAGCGTGAAATAGCCATCAAAGCACCGGTATTGCCCGCAGATACCGCCGCCTGGGCCGCACCCTCCTTGACCTGCATGATGGCCACGCGCATCGACGAGTCTTTTTTGCGCCGCAGCGCGACCTCCAGCGGATCGTCCATGGTGACCACTTCGCTGGCCAGCACCACGGTGGCCCGCGCATGGGCAAAGCCCGCCATGCTTTGCGGCAACCCGACCAGGATCAACTGCACATCAGGGTGCTGGTCCAGAAAGCGGGTACACGCCGGCAGGGTGACCCCTGGACCATGGTCGCCCCCCATGCAGTCAACGGCAATAGTGATCATGAATAACAGGTCGCCCAACAAACGTCAATGACAAGTCCAACAGGCATCAGACTCAAAAAAGCAAAGGCCCGGGGCTACACGTTTGGTAGCCCCGGGCCTTGGGTGCCGGAAAAAATCAGGCTTCAGTCTTGCTCTTGATCACCTGACGGCCACGGTAAAAACCATTGGGGCTGATGTGGTGACGCAAGTGGGTTTCGCCCGTGGTGGCTTCCACGGCGATACCGGGCACGACCAAAGCGTTATGCGAACGGTGCATACCGCGCTTGGAAGGGGACTTTTTGTTTTGTTGGACGGCCATGTTCCGCTCCTTAAAGCTATCGGCCGCCGAAGTGGCAGCCCATTGGGATTGTTAAAAAGCGCACGTCGTCATGCGCAAAAGCTGTAGAGTATAACCCAAGGCTACGAATTTGAAAACATCATCGCTTGTCGGCAACTTTCAGTCCGGCCAGCACCGCAAACGGGCTCGGCTTGGGCAAGGCCTCTTCAAAATCAACATCCACGGCCGCCAGCTTGACGGGCAAGGGACAGGTGTCGTGGCGCGGCACCACCGGCAAATCCATCAGCACCTCGTCTTCGATCAGCGCCGCCAGGTCAAACTCCCGGCTCAGCACCAGCAAGTCTTCGGGGGATTCGTCGTCTTCCTGTTCGGCCTGGGCTTCGGTTTCAACGAATCGGAAAGCCCGCTCGATCTGCACCGGCACATCCACCGGCCCCAGGCAACGCTGACAAGTCAGGGGCAAACTGGTGCTGACATTTAAAAATAACCAGGGCTGCGGCTGACCTTTGGCGTCGGGCTGAAGCGCACCCCGCGCCGTCCAGTTCACCGCGTTTTGCCCGCCAAGACCCTGCGTTTCTTCCATCAGACGCTCGTAATGGGCCAGCACGTCCTGACCGGAAAGTTGCTGCGATGCTTGTGCGGCATGTTTGACATCAAGTTTGGGAGGGCGTTGGTAGGTCGTCATGACCGCAGTGTAAGAGAATCGGGGCATGACTGAACCTTCTTCACGCCAGATCATTCTGGCATCCACCTCTGTTTACCGCCGCCAGTTGCTCGAACGACTGCGGCTGCCGTTTACCGTGATCGCCTCGCAGGTGGACGAGGCCGCGCTGCCCGATGAGGGCCCCGAGCCCCTGGCCCGCCGACTGGCCCTGGCCAAGGCCCAAGCCGTGGCCACGCAGCATCCTGAATGCCTGGTCATCGGCTCCGATCAGGTGGCTGAGCTCGATGGCGAAGCCCTGGGCAAGCCCGGAACCCATGCGCGCGCCGTGGCGCAATTGCGGCGCATGCGCGGACAGACCGTCATCTTTCAAACCGCCGTCGCGGTGGTGTGCCAAGCCACCGGCTTCGCCCAAACCGAGCTCGCAGCGGTGAGCGTTCAATTCAGGAACTTGACCGACGACCAAATCGAGCACTACTTGCTGGCAGAGCAACCCTACGACTGCGCCGGCAGCGCCAAAAGCGAAGGGCTTGGCATTGCCTTGCTGGCGCGCATTGACAACGACGACCCGACTGCCCTGGTCGGCTTGCCGCTGATTCGCACCTGCCACCTGCTGGAAGCCGCCGGGCTTGCGGTGTTATGAAAGGCCGGCTCTACCTGGTGCCCGCGCCGCTGGACTTTGGCTGCGCCCAAAGCGCTGATTTGCGCGACACCCTGCCCTTGGGCACCCTCACGGTGGCGGCCGGTCTGACGCACTGGGTGTGTGAAAACGCCAAGTCGGTGCGCGCCTACCTCAAGCGCGTCAACGAGATCACGCCGCTGTGCCAGCCCATCCAGGCCCTGTCGCTGGTGGAACTGCCACGCGAAGTGCACAAAAAAGGCGACCACAACGGCAACTTCGATGCCCGTGCGCTGCTGCAGCCCGCGCTTGAGGGTCACAACATGGGCCTGGTCAGCGAGGCCGGCATGCCCGCCGTGGCCGACCCCGGCTCGTCGGTGGTGCGCGCCGCCCATGATCTGGGCATCACGGTGGTGCCGCTGGTGGGACCGGTGTCGCTGCTGCTGGCGCTGGCCGCCAGTGGCCTCAATGGCCAAAATTTTGCCTTTGTCGGCTACTTGCCGCAAGACCCGCAGGAGCGTGTGCAGCGCTTGCGCGAGCTCGAAGCGCTGGCGCTCAAAAGCGGCCAAACCCAGCTCTTCATTGAAACGCCCTACCGCAACCTGGCCATGTTTCAGGCCCTGCTGCAGACGCTGCAGCACAACACCCGGCTGGCCATCAGCAGCGGGCTGACGCTGGAGAGCGCCCGCCTTGCCAGCGACAGCATCAAGAACTGGAAGCACAAAGCAGCGACGTTGAACAACGCGACGCCAGCCGTGTTTGCCATCGGCCGCTGATCAGGAAACCCGTCGTCAGACTCAACGCAGGGCCGCACTGGCTCCGAGTGCCGACATCGCTCCCGCGCCCATGGCCACGCCAAAGCGCTTGACCAGCCGCTCGGCCACGTTGTCGCGACGCGTGTAGTCAATGATTTCTTCGGCCTTGACCACCTCACGCGCCACAAAATCCAGACTGCCCAGCTGGTCGGCCAAACCGATCTCCACGGCCTGCTGTCCGCTCCAGAACAAGCCGCTGAAAGTCTCGGGGGTTTCCTTCAGACGGTCACCACGCCCTTCCTTGACCACGGCAATGAACTGCTGGTGGATCTGATCGAGCATGGCCTGGGCAAACGCCCGCTGGGTCTCGGTTTGTGGACTGAACGGATCCAGAAAACCCTTGTTTTCTCCCGCCGTCATGAGCCGCCGTTCAACCCCCAGCTTGTCCATCAGGCCGGTAAAGCCAAAACCGTCCATCAGCACGCCAATACTGCCCACAATGCTGGCTTTGTCGACAAAAATCTTGTCGGCCGCGACTGCGATGTAGTAAGCCGCCGAAGCCGCCGATTCCTCCACCACGGCGTAGACCGGCTTGTGGTGCAGCTCTTTGAGCCGTTTGATCTCGTCGTTGATGATGCCCGCCTGCACCGGGCTGCCACCGGGCGAATTGATCAGCAACACCACCGCCTGCGCCCCGTCATCTTCAAAGGCAGCGCGCGCCGAGGCCACCACCATCTCGGCACTGGCCTCGGCGTCCGAGGCAATCTCACCCTTGATCTCGATCACGGCCGTGTGGGGCGTCGTCACATTTTGCGTGCCAACCCCTTCGCTGAAAGCCAGCCAGCCCAGCGTCACAAAAAACAGCAGCCAGGCCAGCCGCACAAAGCTACGCCAGCGGCGCGCCAGCCGCTGCTCATGCAAGCTCGCAAAAACCAGCTTTTCCAGCGTGGCGCGCTCCCAGTTCGGGACATCCTGCATCGCCGTGGCTGCCGCTTTGTTTGCCGCTTTGGGTGTTTTCATGGCTTGCTCTGGCGCTTGATCCTGCGCAGGTTCAGGCGCCTCGGTCGAAGGCTCGGAGGGGTCGGTGACAGGTTCGTTCATACTCATATTATTAAACACGCAGTTGAAATTTATCGGAAGTATGCCAGTACACCATGCCATCGGCCTCTGACAGCTCAATTTTCACCAGACCACCGCGACAAGGCTCCAGGAGGCATTGACCGGTCTGCGGCGCATAGGTGGCGCCGTGGGTGGCGCACATCAGCCCATGCCCGGAGAAATCAAAAAAATGGTTGCGCTGGTAGTCCATTTCCATCGGCACATGGCTGCAACGGTTCAGATAGGCATACACCCGGCCCTGGTAACGCAGCGCAAAGGCAGCCTGGTTTTTGCCCAAGTGGCGCACCTCGAATGGCACGGCCAGACCGCGGTCCGCCAGCGCATGCGCGTGACACAGAAAAACAGCCTGGCTCATGCCCTGCGCTCAGGCATGGCTGCGCAGCCAGTCATGCAGTTGCGCCACATCATGCGCCACCACCAGGGGCCTGAGTTCCACAAAAGCCGCGGGTTCATGCGCGCCGTAGCTCACGCCGACACTGGCGCAGCCGGCATTGAGCGCCATTTGCAGATCGTGGGTGGTGTCGCCAACCATCAGCGTGCGTTCGGGCGGCACGTCAAACTCGGTCATCAGTTCATGCAACATCAGGGGGTCGGGCTTGCCGGCGGTCTGGTCGGCGGTGCGCGAGGCATCGAAGGTCCCCGCCAACATCGCGCTGGCCAGGGCCTCATCGAGCCCGCGGCGGCTTTTACCGGTGGCCACCGCCAGCAGGTGACCGCGTGCCTTGAGCCCGGCCAACATCGGCAACACGCCCTCAAACAGGCTGATTTCATGCTGGATCGCAAAATAATGGTGCCGGTAGCGGTCACCGAGCAGGGGGTAACGCTCCTTGGGCACATCGGGTGCCGCATGGGCCAGAGCCTGCATCAGGCCCATGCCAATCACATAGGAAGCGGCCTCATCGCTGGGTTTTTCGCCCCCCACATCCAGCACGGCCGCCTGGATGCAGCGGGCAATGGTGGCGGTGGAGTCAAACAGGGTGCCATCCCAGTCAAAGGCGATCAGATCAAAACGTCGAGAAGTCATGGTGCGGGGCGCACAGGCGCCGGGTATGAAGAAAATTGAACCAGCTCGGGCGGCAACTCTGCCAGAATTTCCAGGCGTTCGCCGCTGGCAGGGTGATTGAACTGCAAACGCCAGGCGTGCAAAAACATGCGCTTGAGGCCGGGCCGGGCGCCGGCGCCGGCCAGCGCCTTGTTGAGTTCGAAGTCGCCATATTTGTCATCGCCCAGAATC
>JALNWC010000026.1 GCA_023231075.1 Rhodoferax sp. | reverse complement strand
TTACCGGACCAATCCAGGACGTCCGACGCAAGAAAAATGGCCAAGAGTGGGGCGACGCGGCGGGAGGCGGAATTCCACAGCGTGAACTGACAGACTACCGAGAGGGCGATCGGACAACTTTAGGCCAGTTGCTCTTGCGTTACCGCGATGAGTTGCAGGTTGATCGACTGGCGGACAACTCGCTGCAACATCGGCTTGGCAAAATTGCACGCCATAAAGTGGCTGCGTACAAGATGACGGCCCTCAGGCCCACTCACCTGGCCGATTACCGAAACGAGCGCTTGAAAGTGGTCAAGCCGGCCACCGTGGTGGCGGAACTTTCATACATCGCCAGCGTCATCAAACACGCACGCACGGAGTGGGATATCGCCCTGCCTCGCAACGTGGCCACCGCTGAGTTCGTTAAACGACCCAAAATTGGGGCCGAAGGTGAGCGCACGCGCCGTCTCGAAAAATCGGAACTCGGTGCCTCGGAAGAAGAACGTTTGTTCGAAGCTTTGCTGCGGGTGCGAGCAAAAAAAATGCAAAAAAAAGCATCAAATCTGGCTTTAGGTCCGCATTTATTCAGCAAGAATTTATTGAAATGAGAACGATTGACGGCGCAAATAACTTAGGCAGGTTGACCGGGCGAAGCGTGCTTGGCCTCCCAACCTTTGCAGGCCAGCCCCACCACGATGGGAATAGGTTTGCTGCCGGTGCGATAGTGCGCAATCATGCGCCGAGTCATGCCCAGCGACTCGGCTGCCACAGACAACGACAGGCCATTGCGTTCCATCCATGCTTCAAACTCGCTGGCCGTAGGCAAACCAGCTTGCTCGCGGCTCAGCTCATACAAGCGGTCAGCGCCAAGGTCCAGACCACCTGGCCAGCCGATGCCGTGGCCCCAATCGTCACGCGCCATCTTGGCAAAGAATATGGGGTCGGCCAGTTTTGCAAAAGCGACATTGCGCCGGGGCAAGTCAGACAGGTTGACGTTCAAGGTCTCGCCGGTGCTCCAGACCAGTTCAATCACACCAGGCTCAACGACGCGCGCAGCCGTGATGTTGGGTGGGTTTTTCATGGGTTCAGCCTCCTGTACTCTGCAAAAAGTTCGTCTTGGTGCGCCGCAATCCAAGCCAGCGCTGGTGCCAGCCGTGCTGTTGGCCGAATACTGCCAACCAGTACGGCTCTTGTTTCAATGCACACAGAGACCCGTGAGCCATCTCTGAAGCCAACGTGGACATGGGGCAGTGGATGCGGTTCGTCACCGTTGACCCGAATGGCCCAGTCGTTTTCTTTGTGCATGATTGGCATGGAAGCTATTGTAGTGAAATGGTTACACCATGTCGAGAGGGTGGATTTGCCAGAGGGGCTTTGATCGCTTTCAATCAGAGCAAATAAACGGCTACTTAACAGCTGGTGTCGGGCTTGCATTTCAGCAGACAGACGGTCTGGTTAGGGTGCGTTACCCCACGCCCATGGGAAGGCTGGCCTTGGATTTGTTACAAATATTGATCGAGGCAGGCTTGCAAGGTGATCTTTTAAAAAAGATGGCACTGCGTAGCCATCTTGATCGCGTCCACGATCAGCCTGGAACGCCGTCCACAATGGGCTGAGATAGATGGCATTTGACTTTGTGAGCAAACCATGGAAGAATGGACCATTAATGTTGCATGAGGCAATGTTAAGACTTGTTAATGAGGCATTCCAATGGTTAAACCCATCTCGCGTCCCTATTCCCAGTACAGCTTGAGTGCGCTTGAGCTGTTGGGGCAGCTTGTGCGCGAGGCACGTCTGAACAAAGCGTTGACCACCACAGACTTAGCTGCGCGCGCAGGTATCTCGCGTGCCTTGCTTCAACGGATTGAGCGGGGAGACCCAGGTTGCTCTATCGGAGCCGTGTTCGAAGTGGCCACCATCTGTGGTGTGCCTCTGTTCGACCAAGAGCAGCGACAGTTGACCACCCATTTGGCATTGCATCGAGAAAAAATGGCCCTATTGCCCAAAGCCGTCCGCGTCCGCATGAAAGGAGTGAAAGATGACTTCTGATGCCAACTCCATGTACTCAGAGGCTTACGTCTGGGTTTGGTTGCGGGATGCAGCAGAACCCGTTGTCGCAGGCTTGATCAGCAAGCAAGGTCCACAGTTGGTGTTCAACTATGGCCGCAGCTATCTGGCTCGCCCGGATGCCATTTCCTTGTATTCCCCAGAACTACCGCTTCAGCCGGGCAGTATCCCCCTCATCCCCGGCTTGAGCATGCCTAGTTGCCTTCGCGATGCATCGCCAGACGCTTGGGGGCGTCGCGTCCTGATCAATCAAAAATTTGGGGCAAAAGGCGCAGACGCTGCCGATATTGAACTCGATGAGTTGACCTATCTGCTTGAGTCTGGCTCAGACAGGATCGGGGCATTGGATTTTCAGCAATCACCTAGTCAATATGTGCCGAGGCAGACGCAGCAGCCTTCGCTGGAAGAATTACTCACGGCTGCTGAAAAAGTAGAGCAAGGCGTTCCGCTCTCGCCCGAGTTAGACCAGGCTTTGCTGTACGGGACTTCCTTGGGCGGTGCTCGTCCCAAAGTGTTGCTTAACGATGGCAACCGAAAGTTAATCGCCAAGTTTTCCGCAAGTAATGATCTCTACAGTGTGGTGAAGGCTGAATTCATTGCTATGCGCTTGGCACGAAAGGCGGGTCTGGACGTGGCGACCGTGCAGTTGAGCTCGGCCATAGGGAAAGATGTGTTGCTCATTGAGCGCTTTGACCGAGTTCGGCATGAAGACCATTGGTGCAGGCGTTCCATGGTGTCTGCGTTAACCATGTTCGAGCTGGACGAAATGATGGCAGCTTATGCCAGTTATGAAAAGCTCGCGGAGATCATTCGTCATCGGTTCGTCAATTCAACGGCCACTTTGCGTGAGCTGTTCTCCCGTATTGTCTTCAACATTCTGTGTGGCAATACCGATGATCACGCACGAAACCACGCAGCGTTCTGGGATGGTCATCAGTTGGCTTTAACGCCTGCCTATGACATTTGCCCGCAATCACGCGCCGGTCAGCAGGCTTCGCAAGCCATGCTCATCAACGGCGGTGATCGCAGCAGTCAGATGGCCACGTGCATTGCGGCAGCGCCCTCGTTTCTTCTCGGGAGGGAGGATGCGATTTCCATCGTTAACCATCAAGTCAGCATGATCGAAAAAGAATGGCAGTCCGTCTGCGATGAAGCGAACTTAAACGAAGTGGATCGAACTTTGTTTTGGCGGCGGCAGTTCTTGAACCCATTCGCCTTCCTGAATGCGCCAGATGGAGTGCTGGCACCGACAGTGGATTAAAACCAGGTAGCCATACCTTTACCCGGCCCCAGCGCGCAAGCTGCTCTCGCCGACACTGGTGACGGAGGATGGTTGAAGCCATCCGACAGCTATCTCCGGCCACCTTGGGCGCACTCCAGAAACTGGGGGCCGACCTGGCGGTGGCCCGCTTGCGCCGCAAGGAATCGCTGCGCCTCGACGGCGACGAATTGCTGAGCCAGCGACAGACGTTTGACGCCGGCCGGTTGTGGTGAATTCCGCACACGAACCTGGATGGGAACCATCGTTTGACCAACCGTTGAGCGCCCATCTAAAATATCTTACTCAATGTAAGGAATCCACATGCCCACCGCGACACTGACCAGCAAAGGTCAAATCACTATTCCATTGGAAATACGCAACGCTTTGGGTCTGCACACCGGCGCCACCCTGGATTTTGTGCAGGAACAGGACGGCTTTAAAGTGCGGCCATTGCACAGTTCCACGGCCACGCTCAAAGGGCGTTTTGCGGGTCGCGTCGCCCGTGCCGTCAGCATCGCCGAGATGGACGAGGCCATTGCCGCGCAAGCGGCAGAGCGCCAAACTGCAGAGTCAAAAGCCCAACCATGCTCAGCTCGACACCAATGTTCTGGTGCGCTATTTGACACAAGACGATGCCAGACAAGCGGCCATTGCCACGCGTTTGATTGAGCAAGAGCTTAGTCCAACCCAACCCGGCTTCATCAGTCTGGTGGTTTTGGTGGAGGTCTGCTGGGTGCTGCAGCGACTTTACGCGGCGACTCAAGACGAATTGCTGCATACAGTCAAAGACTTGCTCGATACCGCCCGGTTTTCTGTCGAGCAGCGCCAGGTGGTGCAGGAAGCCACTCGGCAGATGTTGCGCCAACGTGTCAAAGTCGGCTTCACAGACGTGCTGATCGTTGCCATTGCCAAAGCCAAAGGGTGCTCACAGACGGTGAGTTTTGACAAAGTTGCGGTGCGGTCGGCTGGTATGACATTGCTGGTTTGACGAGAGAAAGCGTCGTCATGGCGAGCCGCCCGAATCCGGCCCGATACCGCACACGGACCTTGAACAGGGGTAAATTTATAGTTGTGAATCTATTGCAAGCAGCATGGCCGCTCTGTCCTCTGGTGCAAGACATCAAGCCTGGGCCAGCCATCTCGACGACGACCTTACCGTGCCGGACATGAATGCACCGCTTGATGCATGCATTAAGCCCTGGGTTTGTCTGTGGATGTCGTCAGTTGGTACCCAACCATGGTCGTATTGATTTCAAGTTCAGGGGCATATTGGAAATCCGGAGATATTGCTATTGCCGCTGGGTGAGCAGGGCCGAATGCGGCCGTAGCCACTGACCAGAACCTTGAGTTGCTTGCCATCTCGCGCGGTAAATGTAACGTTACCCGCCGTGATGGTGGATCGTCTTGACTTGAACCAATAGTTGCTGTGTGTTGGTGTTGCCAATATGCCAGCAAAATTTGTCCCACGGACCACATGTTCGGCGTTGTTGATGAGGCAGGAGTTTGCTTCGCGGCAATTGCAACTGGCGAGGGCGCTCAAACCATAACACCAATTCGAACCATCAGAGTCCCGTTGAAAAGAGACCAGGATGTCGTCGCCCCGTTTGGTGGATTCAGTCATGGTCAGGCGAAAGTCGGCCATTAATATGTCTGCTGCGCCGCGCAAACGGCTCGCGTAGAGCATGCTGGAAAAAGAAGGGATTGCAATGGCCAGCAACACGGCTGATATGGCCAGTACTACCAATAATTCCACCAGCGTCAGGCCATGCCGCCGGACACCAAGATGCCCATGATTGATGTTCATGGTATTCCCTCGCTGTTATTACTTTTACTTTACAAGACCTGGTAGCAATGCATAAAAATTATTCTGATTAAATTAATAGTACCAATAGGTGGGAAAAATTGTGATGTGTGAATCCTTCTCAGTTACTTAACACATATGACAAATGAACTTGGGGCATCGCCCGGCCCTACTGGCGTACTGATCTCTAAGGAGTCGCTACTGCTGCCAGAACTGCAGTTTGTTGTAGTGTTGATAGCGCCAATATCTACGATTGCATTCTTAGCTGTATCGGACACGCTAATGGTGCCAGTCCAGCCTATTGGAACAGTGCAATATGGCGCGTTACCTATGAAACAGGTTGTACCAGTTCCAGCGGTAAGGGAAAGGGTCTTACTGCTGCAAGATTGACCATTGCCAGTGCAAGTACCAGAAACGTTTATTGTTGGACCATAAATAAAATAAGTTCCGCAATCCACATCTGCTGCGCCCAAAGCCAATTGGCAGCTTGTCGCCGACAAAGATGCACCCGTTTGGCTGGTTGCAAGAGTTAAGTCTCCCGCGTAAGTGTCGGCAACACTGCATGTGAACGTGGTGCTGTTGCCTGTGGGCGACGCGATCGTGCATGACCCAGGCCCAGTTACGGTCACGCCAGTGAGAAGACCACTGGCGTTGCCCAACTGCAATGTCCCGGATACAGTACGGCTGCCGGCGGTGCTGGAGCCAGTGCGTGCAATGTTGATAAAGTCGGATTTTCTCAAGGCCGATCGGTGGTCATGGCGGTCAATGCCGATTTCACTGTCGTAGGTAATTGTTCCCGATGCCGTCAAACTACTATCGTAATCTACGGTCGCTGCATAGGTCGCCCTTGTGGTGCCGCCAGTCAGGCCACTGTTGCTGGGTAGTACATAGGCGGTCACATCGGCGTTGCCACCATTGCCTGATACGACATTGGCCCGCCCACGGTTGTAAACACCATAGTAATCCGCGGTGGCAGAGGTGATGTCCTTGATGGCTTCATTGGTCACCGTTACGACATCGGTATTGCTGGAGGCCCAACTTGCCAACAAGGTGAGATTCACCTCATTGAATGGGATTTTGTCCAGACCGGTGGTGCCAGCCACGATGCCACTGTAATAAACAGTATCCAGCGTGCGCGGATCGGAATACACCTTGTCGACATAAATTCCCCGGGCGAGCAGTTGAATAGGGCCTGCGCTTCGATTGGACAAATCCCGGGTGGATAGCCCGGTCTTGCTCCAACTGGTCGATGTGCCACCGTCTGTCTTGGCTTGCCCTTTGACGACATTGCCAACATACGTCTGGTAGTTGCTGAGTGCCGTGCTGTTTGTGAGGTAACCGTCTTTGGGCATCACCGCCACATCGGACAGTCGCCAGTCCTGCATGATGCGGAAGATGCCATCGACACGCAGAAACCGGCAGGCTTCAAGGTAATCGTTGCCGATGTCAGGCGCAACTCTGGTCAGCCCCAGGTTGGGCTGGCTGGCATTGGTGTAGTAATAATGTTTGTGGTCACCATTGCTCTCATAGTCGCCAGAAGGTCGCTCAGGGTCGAACAAGGCCGTTGTCGCATTGGATGTAACACTTGCATCCTCACTGTCGTGATGATCCGCACAGCAGGTATTGCACAAGGGGTCCTGGCTATCTCCCTGGGCGGTAATGGCGATTCCGGTAATCTTGTTGACCTTGTCGGCAGCTGTTTCAGGATATTTCACGAACAACTCACCATCCTTGTAGGTGTAATAGGCGGCCGGGTTGGCTGAGGCACTGGCGGCGAATTGGCAGGTGCAATTGAGTGTTTTGAAATCTTCCTGGGTTTGTTCACCGTCGGAATCGTAATTGACAGAGCTGAACTCGGTGCTGATACTTAAACCCTTGGAACTCACGTCTGGCAGTGGTTTGCTGGTTTCCCGGTTTGTTCCATCGCCAATTTCGATGGGCACCACGTCAGGCACGTCTTTTGGGGTGTATGCTACTTTTGGACCCACCGGACCAGAGGCTGTACCGTCTGGCGCAAACGCCAGAAGGCTGGAGTTATCTTGCCAAATGGCAGATGTCAAAGATTCTGAGGCAGCACCGTTTTGGTCGGTCCAATTAATGGTGACGGTGACAAGCTTGAAGCGACTATTGTTCACAACGGCCCAAGTTCGGTCAAAACTTGTGTTGCCGGCGGTTACGCTATCGGGAGGAAATTTCAAGGCGCCGCTGCCGTCCTCATTACCGCCTGCGTCTGTGGCAATTTCGGTATAACAAAAGATGCCGACTCCACAGCCTTCGCCATAAGCACCAGCCTCGTTGATCCATTTAAAACCACGCAGATCGTCCAGTTTTTCCTGGGCGAGTGACACAGCAATGGCACGGTTGTTCGCAGTGCCACCGTCACGGATAAGCAGCGCATTGAGCTTGCTGATGCCCAACATGCCGACTGCCAGTACCGAAATGGCGACCAGTACTTCAATGAGGCCAGTCCCGGTTTGAAACCGGTGCTTCAAAATCTTTGTGTTCATCATCATTCGCTTAATATTTAAGCGCCTCAAAGAAAGTCTGCCCAGCTGCTAGGAATTCTTGCCATGGTCTTGAATGCAGAACTTGGTGAATTGGCGAGTGTTTCCATCACACTTTTTGAATAGACCATATCAAAGGTACCGTTGATCTCTAAACCCATGTTGGTTGTGTCGTTCGAGATCATGGCGCCATAAAACTTGGCACCACCGTTGGCCTTAATGGCACCCGCATTTAGTGCTGCCGATTCCACATAAGGGAATGTGGGACGGCCAAAGGCAAATAAAAGCCCGTAAAAAGTGGAATTGGCGTTCATCGTAAAGTCACCTGTTACTCCATTTGACTCGACAATGAGTTGTAATGGGGCAATAGCTGATCCAACTGTTGTTCCGCTTGGAATTGTGCAATCGCCAGTGACCCATACGGTACCTGTCAGACCAGCCAGATTGTTGCAATTTGAGACGACGGTCGCCTGCGCCTTGACTGTTTCGTAACCGGGTGTCGGAACGCCGAAAATGTATTTGAAAACGTCGTCGGGAAAGTCCAGATCGTCATCCACAATGTCTGGTCCCTTGCCGTTGCTGCTACTGCTGATGACAGAGGCACCAGAACAAGAACCACCAGCCAACTCATACTCTCCAAGTTGACATGTACTGGCGCTGCCGCTTAGGTTGGCGATATCAGTTTTACTCCAAACGGAAACGGGCACGCCTTTGCCCCCGCTGTTCGGGTTGGGCACGACGGTGAAGTTGCCATTCAGCGGAATGTTGCCAGTACCCATCAAGGGTGGTGCATCAGCACCGCCACTCCCTGTGAAAAAAAATACCCCTTGCTTTACAACAGCGACGCCAGATGAATCTACAGAATTACCTTCTGCAACTACTACAAAAGTTTTTCCAAGGTTGTCCTCATCAACAACTGGGGTCGCAAAGACATAGTCAATTGTGGTGGGCGGTGTGGGAATGGAAAAATCTTCGTCTATTTGCGTTGGACGACAAAGCCACTCGACGCCTAAATCCTGAACCTTCAAGGACGTTAAAGTGTCGCAAGTCACCCAGTCAGCAAATGGCGACTTCGCGAGCAAAGCGACACGATTCGGGCCATAGCTCAGCCAACTCAGTCCTATCTCCAGCTTTCTTTCTGCATCGGTCAGCGCCTGGGCATAACGCGCTTTGTTGGCCGAAGTGCGAATGTCGATGATGCCACTGCGGGTCAGGTAAATGGTCATCAAGCTCAAAACGAGAAGAAGCACTACCGCGATGCCAAGCGTGGCATAGCCGCCTTGATGATGTCTGCCTTGGCCGTAGATTGATGTGCTGGCGTTCGTCATTTGAATTCGCTTTGTGTTCATGGCTTTAACTCACAACGACATTGCGCAAGCGGACTGTTTCCTGAATGGTGCGTACCACCGTAGGGTCTTTCACCAGGCTGCCGGTGATGGAGATGCTGTACATCGGAAGCGTGACATCGAAAGCACCGGACGTGGTTGTTGTCGGAAGGACCTGCGACAGGTCTGTGATCGTGAAGTCGGTGATTTTTATGACGGACGGATCGACGATGGCACTGGGTGTGGCTGTTCCAATCCAGGTTTTTATGGTGTTGTCTTCGAATATAAAACCGTAAGTTTCGGTGGTCGCGTGCGCGCTATCGGCATTTTCGTCGTATGAAACCTCAATCGAATCTGCGGTGGTGCCAAAGGTAATATCGCGAACTGGTTGCGGATTGTCTGTGTAAACACCATCAGACAAGTTGGCCCTGTCTGTACTGTCGAGGGGGTCTCTTGACACACGCCAGTTGTGATATCCGGCGCGCCGCATGTCGCGGGTAATGCTGCTCATGGCCATGCGCAACTCATTGTTCAGGCGCGACATCTTCATCTGGCTGGCATTGGCGCCAAAGGTGCTGCTGACCATGCTCAGTGCGCCCGCGATCACAATCATTCCGATCACCAAAGAAATCATCAGCTCAACCAAACCGACGCCGCGCTGGCGTGAAAATTTCATGGACATGTTGGATAACCTCCTACGCCGGTGGATGTGCACAGCCGCATGCGCGACAGCGGATCAACTTCAAGCCCCAGTTTGGCGCCCAAAGCCGAGGTGAAGGTGATGAGCGTTGTGGCCGTAGTTGTTGGTGCCTGGTCAAGGGTGCCACGCTTGGGGTCAAAGGTGAATAGGTCACCGGTCGTTGATACCAGCATGGAGGTGCCCCGGTAATCGCTACCGCTGGTGATTTTTGTGGTGCTCGATGAGGTGGGAAAAACATAGGACCAATTCGCGCCCTTGGTAAATGTCACGGTGATGGCAATATTGCGCTTGGTGGATTCGGTTTGGACATAACGCATATCGGCCAGCAAATTGTCAGCGGCACCGACCAGGCGACTTTTGTCGATGGTTCGCTGGAACGAGGGCAGGCCAATCGCCAGCAAAATGCCAATGATCGAGATGGCGATCAACAACTCCACCAAGGTAAAGCCGGGTTGTTTGTATCTGCGCATGATTTGCAAGCTCAGGATTTCCAGCAGCCGACTGGTCCTTTGACTCCGCCCTCGGTCAGGGTCAGGGGGGTGCAACCCGTATCGTTGGTCTGCGAACCGGCTGCTGTCGCTGTAATGGTGTAGGTGTTGGCTGCCGCAACGATCGTGAAGGTGTAGTAAGACGTGTTTGTGACACCAATAGCCGTATTTGTATGGTCGGCATAACTGGCATTGTTGGCTCTGAGTTTTTCTTCGTTCAATGCCAGTCTCATCATCTCGGCCTGCGCTTCGGCGCGCCGTGACTGCCGCACATAATTCTGGTACGAAGGAACTGCGATAGCCGCCAGGATGCCGATGATGGCGACAACAATCATCAATTCGATCAGGGTGAATCCGTGTGGCTTCGTTGTTTTCGGTAGCATGATTAAGTTCCTGTGGGCGATGGTAATTTTGGGCTATAAACTGATGCGTCTGCGGTTCAAACTGACAGGCGTCAATATAGCCGGGATGAACGGTTGAATTTCTCAAGATTCCACAGATTGCCATAGTTTCAGATACCGATGCCCCGCACTTCTTCGTTCAGCAATGTTTCCTTGCCGGATTTTCGTAATCTGGGGGTCATCCTGCGCGTGACTTTGTTGGCCGAGATGCTGAGGCTTTTGATGACGATTGTGACTGCACCTGATCTGGCCGGGGCCTATGCACAGTTCACCGCACAGGGCTTGCTTTACGAGCCCGCACTGCTGATCAGCCTGCTGGCGCTGTATGTCTTGGCGCCTTTGATCAGGCGGATTCCGTATGCTGCGGGCCTTGTGCTTATCCTGGCGATGGTGCTTGTCATCGTGCTTGTTTTGCAACTCGGTCTGCGCATGTTGCTGCCGGGGCAATTGTCTGAGAGCCTTTGGCGGAACGCCCTTTTGGCTGTGACCGTGAGTGGGGCCTTGCTTGCCTATTTGAACTGGCGGCACCTGCGGCTGTCGCCCTCATTGGCAGAGTCCCGCTTGATGGCCTTGCAGGCCCGGATACGACCGCACTTTTTGTTCAATACCCTTAACAGCGTGCTGGGGTTGATCCGCGAGGACCCCAAAAGAGCCGAGGCCATGCTGGAAAACCTGGCCGACCTTTTCCGGGCGGTGATGGCGGACTCGCGGGCGCTGGTGCCGTTTAGCCAGGAACTGGAACTGGCAAAAGCCTATGTTGCCATTGAAGAAATCCGCTTTGGACCGCGGCTTCGCGTCAACTGGTCTTGTGATGCCGCGCCCGCCGATGCCTTGGTGCCGCCCCTGATGCTGCAACCCCTGGTGGAGAACGCGGTTTTGTACGGGGTGGCGCCGCTTGAGGCGGGCGCATTGATCCGTGTTGAGGCCTATCAGGATGACCTCAATCTTGTTGTTTTGGTTCGTAACCCCATTCCTGAAGACGCACAAATTCGTGAGGGCAACCGCATCGCGTTGGACAACATCAGGGAGCGCCTGGCTTTGCACTTTGACGTTGAGGCGCGCCTGAAAGTTGGGGCCGTGAATGGGGAGTTTGTGGTGAGCGTCCGGATTCCCATCAAACACGGGCGAGCTACCTGATTTTTTGCGACTTACCGCCCCACCTCATCCACCAGCGTCCTGAAGTCGTCCATGTCTTCAAAGCTTCGGTAGACGCTGGCAAAGCGCACGTAGGCCACTTTGTCGAGTTTTTTGAGCTCGTACATCACCAGTTCGCCGATGCGGGTGGACAGCACTTCACGCAGGCCCAGGTTCAGCAGTTTTTCTTCGATGCGTTCCACCGCGCCGTCAACCTGCTCGGTGCTCACCGGGCGCTTGCGTAGCGCCAGCTTCATGGAGGCCAGCAGTTTGGCGCGCTCGTATTCAATGCGGCGGCCGTCTTTTTTGACAATCGCCGGAAAGGTGACGTCGGGGCGTTCGTAGGTGGTAAAGCGCTTGTCGCACGAGGCACAGCGCCGCCTGCGCCTGATAAAGCCCCCGTCTTCAGAAACCCGGGTTTCCACCACCTGGGTGTCGGGATGACTGCAGAAGGGGCATTTCATGCTGACTTAATCAGTTGAGGACAGAGCTTGTTCGCTGCGCGTAACTGCGGTCTGTCCCGCAATTAACCATAAACAGGGAAGCGCGACGTCAGGGCATGAACCTTGGCGCGCACGGCGGCAAGCTTGGCCTCGTCACGCGGGTTGTCTAGCACGTCGGCGATCAAATTCGCCGTGATGCGCGCTTCTTCGTCCTTGAAGCCGCGCGTGGTCATGGCCGGGGTGCCAATGCGCACGCCGCTGGTGACCATGGGCTTTTCGGGGTCGTTGGGAATGGCGTTCTTGTTGATGGTCATGTGCGCCGCACCCAGCACCGCCTCGGCTTCCTTGCCGGTGATGTGCTTGGAGCGCAAATCGACCAGCATCACATGGCTTTCGGTGCGGCCGCTGACAATGCGCAGGCCGCGTTCGGTCAGGGTTTCGGCCACGATGCGGGCGTTGGTGAGCACTTGCTGTTGGTAGACCTTGAAATCGGGTTGCAGCGCTTCCTTGAATGCCACCGCCTTGGCGGCAATCACATGCATCAGCGGGCCGCCTTGCAGGCCGGGGAAGATGGCGCTGTTGATGGCTTTCTCAAACTGCGGCTTCATCAAAATGATGCCGCCGCGCGGGCCGCGCAGGCTCTTGTGGGTGGTGCTGGTCACCACGTCGGCGTGCGGCACCGGGTTGGGGTAGACACCGGCGGCGATCAGGCCGGCGTAGTGCGCCATGTCGACCATGAAGACGGCGCCCACGTCCTTGGCCACCTTGGCAAAGCGCTCAAAGTCGATGCGCAGGCTGTAGGCGCTGGCGCCAGCAATGATCAGCTTGGGTTTGTGCTCATGGGCCTTGCGCTCCATGGCGTCGTAGTCGATGGCTTCATTGGCGTCCAGGCCGTAGCTCACCACGTTAAACCACTTGCCGCTCATGTTCAGCGCCATGCCGTGCGTCAGGTGGCCGCCTTCGGCCAGGCTCATGCCCATGATGGTGTCGCCGGGTTTCAGGAAGGCGAGAAACACGGCTTCGTTGGCAGAAGCGCCGCAATGCGGTTGCACGTTGGCGGCTTCGGCGCCAAAGAGTTGCTTGACGCGATCAATCGCCAGTTGCTCGGCAATGTCGACAAACTCGCAACCGCCGTAGTAGCGCTTGCCGGGGTAGCCTTCGGCGTACTTGTTGGTCAGTTGGGTGCCTTGCGCGGCCATGACGGCGGGCGAGGCGTAGTTTTCGCTGGCGATGAGTTCGATGTGGTCTTGCTGGCGCTGGTTTTCAGATTGGATGGCGGCAAACAGCTCGGGGTCGGTTTGCTCGATGAGGATGTTTCGATTGAACATGGCAGTCCTTGAAGGCGTTGGGCTTACGGGTTGAGGTGCCCAGGCGAACGGCTGATCACAAACCCGGTGTCGGTTTTGCGGCACGCTCCCCCGTGGTTGGCCCACATCGGCAAACCGCCCCGTATCAAGGGCGCTGCCTATCGCCAGTCGCGTACCGTCAGATTTTAGCTGAGGCCATCAGCTCATGGCCAGGGCGGCCGCTTTGTCTGGCGTGGCGGCAGGTGCTTCAGGCTCGGCTGGCGCGATCACTTTGGTCAGTGTGGGGGCCGGGCTGGTCCGTGGCGTTGCACGGCCCTGGGCGACCTGTTGCAGTCTTGCGTATTCGGCCATTACCTTGGAGGCGTAGCCGCCATCGGTTTCCATATTGCCGGCGCCAACGTAGTATTTGAGGCCACCTTCAACCGAGCCGGCCACGCGAATGCAGTCTTGCAACACTTTCACGCCCACGTGCAGGTTGGCCAGCGGGTCAAAGGCTGCAAATTTGCCGCCAAAGTTCTGGTATTTGTCGCTGTGGATCTTGGTCATGACCTGCATCAGGCCTTGCGCGCCCACCGAGCTTTGGGCAAACGGGTTAAAACCCGATTCGACCGCCATCACGGCCAGGATCAGCGTGGGGTCGAGTTTGACGCGCGCGCCAATTTCATAGGCTTCCGACACCAGGGCGCTGATGGGCTCAGGCGCCACGCGGTATTTCTTGCTCAACCAAAAAGCCACGGCGGCTTGCTGTTTGGGCAACTCCTTGGGGTCGGCGGCGGTGGCGCGGTCAATGGCGACCAGGTCGCTGACCATGCCGCTTACTTCTTGCTGGCGCTCCTGCAACCAAGTGAAAAGCTTGATTTCACCAATCTGGCGCAGTTCGGGGCGTGCCACCAGGGCCATGGCGGCAAATAAAACAGCCAGGCCGATCAGGGCAAAGCTGTTGTGGGTCAGTTGAAAAATGCCTTTGGTCACGGCCGCCAAGGTTTGCCGTAGGCTGAAATTCATGTTGTTAGACGCTGTCATAGCTTCTCCTTCTTGCGCGAGGGTTGATGTGACTCGAAGACTGGCTTCAAGTGGGTCAATGGTCCAGGCATGGGTTGTTACGCTATCAATATCCTGCGGTTTTTGGGTCCTTTAATGCAGAGATTTGATGTTGCCGGGGCCGGCAGCGGGTGAGGGTTATCCCTTGATTTCATCAAGGATGACGGATTCTAGGGGGCTTGATATACCAAGTCAACCATATCGAATTCATTCGTTATTCTAAAAAGAAATTATAACTTTTGTTTCCAGGTGCTCTGACAGCCTTGAGGCAAGGCGGAGAATACCTACAAACGGGTGCAATTGCAGGCGCTGGTGCTGGCAGAAAAGCGCCGTGGCGGGGTGCTCGACGGCGCCACCGCCGACCCGGCGCAGGCGCTTGCCGTGTCGGACCAGGACTATCCGGTGCTGCTGAAAGCCGTTTACAAGCGGGCTGACTTTCCCAAGCCGCGGCGGACGATGCCAAATGGCAGCCCCGGGCCGAGCTCAATCTGACCACCCAATAGCCTGCCAAATTGTTTTTTGGCCGGGCGGCAAAACCCGGCGAAAATAGCCGTT
>JALNWC010000025.1 GCA_023231075.1 Rhodoferax sp. | reverse complement strand
TCGTTGGCCAGCGCCGCGTCCTGCAGCACCAGCTCGCAAAACAGCTTCCATTCGCGCTCGTTCTGCAGGCCCAGCATCACGGTGCCGCCATCGCCGGCCTGGAACGGACCGTAGGGATAGATGCTGGCGTGCGCGGCGCCGGTGCGCGGTGGCGGTGGCGCACCGTCAAAAGCGTAATACAGGGGGTAGCCCATCCACTCGGCCAGCGATTCGAGCATGGACACGTCGATGTGGCTGCCCTGCCCGGTCTTGCCGCGCAGCAGCAACGCCGACAGGATACCGGTGTAGGCGTACATGCCGGCCGCAATGTCGGCCACCGAATTGCCCGCCTTGCTCGGTGCCTCGGGCGTGCCGGTGACCGACAGAAAACCGGCTTCGCTCTGGATCAGCAGGTCATAGGCCTTTTTGTCGCGGTAGGGGCCGTCCTCGCCATAGCCCGAGATGTCGCAGACGATCAGCGTCGGGTGCGCCTTGCTCAGGGTCTCAAAACCCAGCCCCATGCGCGCGGCCGCGCCGGGAGCCAGGTTTTGCACCAGCACGTCGGCCTGGCCCAGCAGTTGCTTCAGCGCCGCCAGCGCCGCGGGCTGCTTGAGGTCCAGCGTCAGGCTTTCCTTGGAACGGTTGGTCCAGACAAAGTGCGACGCCTGGCCTTTGACGCGGGTATCGTAAGCGCGCGCAAAATCGCCGCTGCCGGGGCGCTCGACCTTGATCACGCGAGCCCCGAGGTCGGCCAGCTGGCGGGTGCAGAACGGGGCGGCGATGGCGTGTTCCAGGGAAACGACGGTGATACCGTCAAGGGGTCGGGTCATGCTGATCCTTCGCTAATTTGAAATCGTCATCGCGAGGATGCGTAGCGACGTGGCGATCCATGTATTTCCGGGGCATGGATTGCCGCGCTTCGCTCGCAATGACAGCATTGAGTGCATTGTCAAAAAGACCTTGGCAGGCCGAGAATGTGCTCGGCCACATAGGAATAAATCAGGTTGGTGGAAATCGGCGCCACCTGGTACAGCCGTGTCTCGCGGAACTTGCGTTCCACGTCGTACTCATTGGCAAAACCGAAGCCGCCATGGAACTGGATGCAGGCGTTGGCCGCTTCCCAACTGGCCTTGGCCGCCAGGTACTTGGCCATATTGGCCTGAGCGCCGCAGGGCTGGCCGGCGTCGAACAGTTCGCAGGCCTTGTAGCGCATCAGGTTGGCGGCTTCGACTTCCATGTAGGCGTCGGCAATCGGGAACTGCACGCCCTGGTTCTGGCCGATCGGGCGGCCGAACACCACGCGTTCATTGACGTATTTGGTGACCCGGTCCAGGAACCAGTAACCGTCGCCGATGCATTCGGCGGCGATCAGCGTGCGCTCGGCGTTGAGCCCGTCCAGGATGTACTTGAAGCCCTGGCCTTCCTGGCCGATCAGGTTCTCGGCCGGGATGTCGAGGTTTTCAAAAAACAGCTCGTTGGTCTCGTGATTCACCATGTTGGGAATCGGCCGCACCGTCATGCCCGACTTTTCAGCCCGGCGCAGATCGACCATGAAGATCGACATGCCTTCGGACTTCTTCTTGACCTCGGCCAGTGGCGTGGTGCGCGCCAGCAAAATCATCCAGTCGGAGTGCTGCACGCGCGAGATCCAGACCTTCTGCCCGTTGACGACGTAACGGTCGCCTTTTTTGACGGCGGTGGTCTTGATTTTGGTGGTGTCGGTGCCGGTGCTGGGCTCGGTCACGCCCATCGACTGCAGGCGCCACTCGCCGCTGGCGATCTTGGGCAGGTACAGTTCTTTCTGCACCTTGGAGCCATGGCGCAAGAGCGTGCCCATGTTGTACATCTGGCCGTGGCAGGCGCCCGAATTGCCGCCGCTGCGGTTGATCTCTTCCATGATCACCGAGGCCTCGGCCAGGCCCAGGCCGGAGCCGCCGTAGTCCGCCGGGATCAGCGCCGCCAGCCAGCCGGCTTGGGTCAGGGCATCGACAAAAGCCTCCGGGTAGCCGCGCTGCTCGTCAATCTTGCGGTGGTATTCGTCAGGAAACTCGGCACATAGGGCGCGCACGGCGTCGCGAATGTCCTGGTACTGGTCGGGGGCGGTTTTGATCATGGTGGGGGTTTGTGGTTTGGGTGCTTCGTGGCTCAGGCGAATTTGGCGCTGCCCTGCATGGTCAGCCAACCTTCGTGGTCTTGCGCCCAGAGCTTGACGCCCTTGCCGTCGGCTGACGGCTGGCCGTTGAGGCGAAACGGGTGCAGGTCAAAGGTCGGGCGCAGCGCCTTGAAGTTGAAAGACTGGATAGAGGCGCCGGGCGCATGCCGGCGCACCAGATCGACCAGCAAGGTGGCGATCAGCGGACCATGCACGATCAGGCCGGGGTAGCCCTCGACCTCGGTCACGTATGGGCGGTCGTAGTGGATGCGGTGGCCATTGAAGGTAAGCGCCGAGTAGCGGAACAGCAGCACAGCATCGGGCGTGACTTCACGCTGCCAGGCCGCGCCCTGCCCGGCGGCGACCGGCGGCGGTACCGGGCCGCCGGACCGGGCGGGCGCCGACGGGCCGCCCCTGGACGCGAGGGCCCCCTCGGGTGGCAGCGAGGACACGCCAGTGCCGAGCGTGGGGGCCTGCTCTATGGCGCGGTAAACGATGTCGTGTTCCTCGGTCAGGGCCAGACCCTGGGCGTTGTGCACCTCATGCTTGACCAGCACAAACAGCAGGTCACCTGTACGCCCGGCCTTGTGCGTGACCGATTCAATGCGCGAGATGCGCTTGACCGCATCGCCCACCACCAGCGGGTTCTCGGGCCGCCATTGCAGACGGCCGCCGGCCCACATGCGCCGTGGCAGCGGCACCGGCGGCAGAAAGCCGCCGCGCTTGGCATGGCCATCGGGGCCAATCTCACTTTGCCGGTGCAGTGGCAAAAAATAAAGCCAGTGCCACAGCGGTGCCAGCGCCGTGCCGGGCACGGGCAAGGCATCGTCCCGGTCCAGCGTGGCGCTGAGGGCTCGGACCGGCGCGGCCGTGATGTCGTCGCTCAGGGTTTCGATTTTTCCAACCCAGCTTTGCAGATGGGCCAGGGTGGCGGCGTCGAGGGTGCGGATGTCGTTGCTCATGGTGAAAGGCGGGCGATCTGGCTTGTATTTATCGGTGTCAGGGCTCGTATGATCGCTGCAGCCATGGGTGAATGCAATCACTGATTTCAAAACCGGCGCTTCGGAAATTCCGAAGATTACAGGGTTTACGCTAGTATTCGATCTGACATGCACTTTGATCTGAAAGACCTGAAACTATTTGTCTGTGCCGCCGACGAAGGCAGTTTGACGCGTGCGGCCGAGCGCCAGCACCTGTCTTTGGCAGCGGCCAGCACGCGCATCAAATCACTGGAAGCCCAGTCCGGGCAAGCACTGCTCTACCGGGAGGCGCGCGGCGTGCGCCTGACGCCGCCGGGCGAAGCGTTTCTGCACCATGCCCGTGGCGTGCTGCGGCAAGTCGACCAGTTGCGCTTCGACCTGCAGGAATACAGCGGCGGTCTGCGCGGCCACGTGCGGGTGTATGCCAATACCACGGCTGTGACGGATTTTCTGCCTGAAATCCTGCCCGGCTTCCTGTCAAACAACCCGCGTGTCAACGTCGATCTTCAGGAAAAACCGAACACTGAAATCGCCCGCGGCGTACTCGACGGGCGCGCCGACATAGGCATCGTGGCCGGCGCGGTCGACATGCTCAATCTGCAGGCGATCCACTTCAGCACCGACCGGCTGGTACTGGTCGCGCCGCGCAGCCACCCATTTGCCGGGCGCAAGTCCATCGCCTTTGCCGACACGCTGGACGAGGATGCCATCGGCATGAACCAGCACAGCACCCTGCAGACCTTTCTGGCACAGGTGACGGAAAAGCTCGGCAAGCCTTTGAAACTGCGCATCCAGCTCTCCAGCTTCGACGCCATGTGCCGCATGATCGGCGCCGGGGTGGGCGTGGGCATCGTGCCCGAAAGCGCCGCGCGCCGCAACCAGGAGGTCATGGGTCTGGCGCTGATCGAGTTGGCCGATGCCTGGTGCATACGCGAGCGCTACATCCTGGTGCGCGACCAGAACAAATTGCCGCCTTACGCCCAGTCACTGATCGATACACTTTGTGCCCATTACGGCCAAAGTGCACCCAAGGTTTAGCACCAGACTTCACTGCAGCATCAGCCTGCCTCCCGAGAACCAAAGTTTAAAGATTTGCCATCCCCATGAAACTGAAAATGTCCGACAACTCGCTGTTTGCGGTTTTGCTGCGCTCACCGTGGTGGATCAGCCTGCTCGTCGTGGCCGGGTTCACGCTGCTGTCCTTTGCCCTGCTGCCCAAACCCTAGAGCACACCGCGCAGGCGCACCAGCGCAGCGTGCAGCGCCGGATCGGCAAGTGCCCGGGCTGATGCATTGTCAACCAGGCTGCGCACCAGGCGCTCCAGGGTTTGCGGCTGCGGCGTGAGCGGGCCAAAAAAGCGCGCTTCACCCCCGACGGCAATCAGCAGCGTGGGGAAGTCATCCACGTCGTCCAGGGGGTGCAACAGGTCGGCCGCGTCCTCGACGTCGAGCCAGACGAACCGCGCCTGTGGGTGATCGGCCTGAATGGCCAATTTCACCTGTTCGAAGCTGTGCCGATAGTCGCGGCACACGCCGCACCACTCGGCACACAGGCACACCACCAGCAAGGGCGCCGAGGCCGTCAGGGCCTCGGGTACAGCACGCTCAATCGCCAAAGCAAATGCCCAGGTCGCGGCCGGTTTGCACGGTGTCGCAGTCTACCGGCACGGCCTTCATGTGACCGGCCACTTCTTCCAGCGCCACGTAGTCGACCCTGTCCAGCCCCAGCGACACCATGATGCCGCTCTGCCCCTCGTCGAGCGCACGCACCGCGGCCGCGCCAAAGCGCAAGGCCGCCAAACGGTCAAAAGACGTGGGGCTGCCGCCGCGCAGCAGGTGGCCCAGCACCACCACGCGGGTCTCCTTGCCGGTGCGTTCGGTCAGCGCACGGGCGATGCGCTCACCCATGCCCCCGAGGCGTTCGGCATGGCCGACCTCGGCCGGCGCCAGCAGTTCACGCTGGCCATCTTTGGCCTGTGCGCCTTCGGCCACCACCACGATGGAATACAAGTGGCCTTCGCCATCACGGGCGCGCAACTTGGCCGAGATTTTGTCGAGGTCAAATGGAATTTCGGGGATCAGCACGGCATGGGCGTCGCCGGCAATGCCGGTGTGCAGGGCAATCCAGCCGGCGTAGCGGCCCATCACCTCGACCACCATCACGCGCTGATGGCTCTCGGCGGTGCTGTGCAGGCGGTCCAGGCACTCGGTGGCAAAGCCCACGGCGGTGTCAAAGCCAAAGGTGGTAAAGGTTTTGTCGAGGTCGTTGTCGATGGTTTTGGGCACCCCGACCACGCGCAGGCCTTTTTGGTGCAGCGCGTTGGCAATGGTGAGTGAACCATCGCCACCAATCGACACCAGCGCGTCGATCTCGTGCGTGGCAAAGTAGGCCAGGATCTCGTCCGAACGGTCAATCTCGCGCACCGTGCCATCGGGCATGTTGATCGGGAAATGCAGCGGGTTGCCTTTGTTGGTGGTGCCCAGAATGGTGCCGCCCAGGTGGCCAATGCCGAGCACCCGGTCACGCGTGAGCCGCGCCACGCCGCCTTCCAGGTAGCGCTCGGGAAACAAAATGCCATTGAAGCCGTCGCGAATGCCAAAGCAGTCCCAGCCCCGGTTGGCGGAGGCAATCACCACCGATTGAATCACCGCGTTCAGCCCGGGGGCGTCGCCACCGCCGGTGTTGACTGCGATCCGCTTGATCTTTTTTGTCATGTCGATAAGCCTCAGAATTTCACAAGGTGTGCAAACCATGGCTTGCAGTGACTCCATTGTGCCGCGAACCAGGCTGACTCATGGGCTGCAAACGCCCCAATTTGTGCGCCAGTTCGACCGCCGAATACACGCCCATCTTCTCGAAAATGTTGGCCCGGTGAAACTCGACCGTGCGCGCGGTGATGCCCAGGTGGTCGGCGATGTTCTTGTTGTAATGGCCGCGGATCAGCTCGTCGAGCACCTCGCGCTCGCGCGGACTCAAAGATACCAGCGCCTGGCGCAGGCGGCGCGTCTCCGAATCATCCTGCTGCGCGGCGTTGGCCGCAGCCAGCGCCTGCTGCACACGGTCGACCAATTCGTTGTCATGGAACGGTTTTTCCAGAAAATCCCAGGCGCCCTGCTTGACCGCCGCCACCGCGGTTCCCACATCGCCATGGCCGGTCAGAAACAGCACCGGCCAGGGGCAGCCCAGGGCTTTTAATTGCTCAAAAGTGACACGGCCCGACAGCGGCGCCATGCGCATGTCGAGCAGCACCACGGCCTGGCCCCAGTCCCCCTGCAGGGCGCGCGCCGCCTGCAGAAAGGACTGGCCGCCGTCCCAGGTGGCGCTTTGAAAACCGCGCGAGTCAAACAGCCAGGCCAGACCGTCGCGAATGTCGGGGTCGTCGTCCACAATGTGCACGCGGGGTCGGCTCATGGCAGCACCTTTCTCAAACGGGGTTTGGCCAGCGGCAGCCGCACGGTAAAACAGGCACCGCCGAGCAGCGGGTCGCGGCTGACCTCGACGCGGCCGTGGTGGGCTTCGACGATCGAGCGGCAAATGGCCAGGCCCATGCCCATGCCGCCCTCCTTGCTGCTGACAAAGGCATTGAAAATGGTGGCCTGGGCCTCCTCGCCGACGCCCGGGCCGGTATCGGCCACGCTCAGCACGGCCATGCCCTGGTCCTTGTCCACGCGCAGCTGCACCCAGACTTGCGGGCGCTGGCCACCGTGCGGTGCCCAGTCTTGCGCGTTGGCCACCAGGTTGTTGACCAGGTGCTCAAACAACAACTCGTCAGCATCCACCCAGACCGGGTGATCCGGCAAGGACCAGCTGGGCGTGAGCGTGTTGTCATCGCCAAACAAGCCCATGACCCGCTGTAAAAGTCTGACCAGATCCAGGCGCTGCGGCGACAACTCGCGCTGACGCGCGAACGCATTGACCCGCTGGATGATGCCGCCCGCCCGCGCCGCCAGCCGGGCCATGCGCTCGACCACCGGCAGCAATTCGGCCAGCTTGATGCTGCCGTCGTTGAGCCGGTTGAGCAGGCCGTTGGCAAAGCTGCTCAAGGCGCCCAGCGGCTGGTTCAGCTCGTGCGCCAGGGTCGAGGCGACTTCGCCCACCGCCACCAGGCGGCCCGAGGCCTCGAGCTTTTCCTGCTGCAGTGCCGCCATGCGCTGGCCGCGTTTGCGCTCGCTGATGTCCAGCACCGAGCTCATCCAGCCGACCTGCTCGCCGGTGGCGGTTTGCAACGGGGCTTCGTGGATCAGCACATCGATCAGGTGGCCGTCGGCGTGCTGAAACTGCACCTCCACGCCTTCGCCGCGGGTGCCCTGCGCCAGAATGCCGTCGTGCACCCGCTGCAAGGCATCGATTTGCTCGGCGGGCCAGTAGGGGAACGGAATGGTGCGGCCAATCAGCACGGCGGCGCTGTAGCCCACCATGCGGCAAAACGCGTCGTTGACGTACAAAATCTTGCCCCCCAGGTCCCAGGCGCGCAGGCCGATGGTGACCGAGTTTTCCATGGCGGTGCGCAGTGCCACCTGGGCCTGCAACAAGGCCTGCACCTGCTGGCGCTTGATGATGTCGCGGCGCAGCGCATACAGGCTCACCAGCATGCCCGACAAAAACAACAGGGCCACCAAAAAGAAAATACGCGGCACGGTGGTGGGCTGAGCCTGGGTCAGATCGACCTGCACGAACAGGTCGGTGCCGGGCAGGTTCAAGCTCGCGCGGTAAGCGGTTTCAACGGCTTCAGTCGTCTCGGTGCTCAGCAGTTGCACGCGGTGGTCCTGCATGAACCATGCGGGCAGCAAGGCACGCAGCGCCTGGTTCAGTGACACGGCCGCCAAATAGTTGCCGGCAAACTGGCCGCGGTCAAAATAGGGCACGGCCAGCCACAGCACATCGGTCGGCTGACCGGCGCGGTCAAGCATCAAGCCGGCATAAGCGGCGCGACGCAAACCCTGACTGGTGCTTTGCATCAAGGCCAGCGCCTCGGCGTTTTCCGGGTGGGCATCCCAGTCCAGCGGCCAGCGCTCGGGGCCCACGCGCGGGTCGCCCAGCTGCCCGGCGCCAATCCAGCCGCTCGACAGCACCACGCCGGGTTCGCGCCACAGCATGCCGGCCTTCAGGTCTTGCGATTGGCCGACGGGCACCACGTCGGCGCCCGCACCCTGCTGCACCGCCTGGCGTGACAGCACCCGCAAATCGTCCTCAAGGCGGCGGAAATGGAACTGTACGCTTTGCTCCAGCCATTGGGCATCGGCGGCCCGTCGGCGCGCCGCTTCTTCGGCCTCGAAATTGTTCAGGTAGAGCAACAGGGTGACCACCGAACCCGAGAGCAAGGACAGCAGGCCCAGCAACCACCACAGCGCACGCCGGTTGCGCCCTCCCGTGCGCGCAGCGGACTGCTGCAGCAAGGCAAAGTCAAACGAGGCGTCGGCGACAGAGGCATGGGTTTGGGTCATGGGCAAGCGGGAGGTGCGTGTGGCGCATGATAGTCTTTGGTGTACCCTCGCAGGTAGGTGTCACAACTCTCGTCAGGAGCCCATCATGCGTATTCGCAGTTTACTTTTGCTATTGGTCCTCACGCTCATTGCCGCCTTCACGGCGCTCAACTGGGACGTTTTTCTGGCCGACACGCCGCTGTCACTGGGTGTCACCACCCTGCAGGCGCCGCTGGGCCTGATCATGCTGGGTTGGCTGATTTTTGTGGTGGCGTACTGCCTGGTCTACGTGCTCTACCTGCAGTCCAACGTGCTCATGGACACCCGGCGCACCGCCAAAGAGCTGCAGACCCACCGCGATCTGGCCGACAAGGCCGAGGCTTCGCGCTTTACCGAATTGCGCGTCTTTCTGGAGGCCATGATGAAGCAAAGTGCCGAGCAGGACAAGGCGGCGCAACAGGCGCTGGTGGCGCGGCTTGACGCGCTCGAGAACAGCTTGCGCACCAGCGTGGAGCAGTCAGGCAATGCACTGAGCGCCTACATCGGCGAACTCGAAGACCGCCTGACACCCGATAAAAACGAGCCCGCCGCGCTGCGGTAAAACGACGGCTCAGCCGTCCGAGGTGCAGCGCAGCCTGCACGAAAACAGCAATTCATGTGATGTTTTGGCATATCAACCACGGTTGATATGCTTGACTTATCAGGTTCAATGCAAGAAAATACATTTGTGCAAAAGTAATTTGCTTGCTTTTTCAAGCACAATATCCCTCGCGTTTGCGTTCTTGAGCACCCCCGGTGTCATACCTGCTGCGGTGATGTTGCTGCTGGTTTTTGAATTTTCTGAAAGGTCGCCATGAATAACTTCCCCAAACTCTCTTTAACCCTGCTGGCTGCGGTCATCGCCCTGGCAGCCTGTGGCAAAAAGGAAGAACCCGCAGCGCCTGCGGCAGCGGTCGAATCGGCTGCGGCCCAGGCTTGCGGCAAGGTCACGGTGGCCAACATGAACTGGCAATCGGCCGAGGTACTGGCCCACATTGACAAGCTCATCCTGAGCAGCGGCTATGGTTGCGAGGTGGAGCTGGTGCCCGGCGACACCATGCCCACCCTCACCGCCATGATGGAAAAAGGCCGGCCTGATGTGGCCCCCGAGGCCTGGATCAACGCCGTGCGCCAACCGCTCGACGCCGCCGTCAAGCAAGGCCGTCTGCATTACGCCGCCGAATCGCTGAAAGACGGTGGCGTGGAGGGCTGGTGGATTCCCAAATACCTCGCCGACGCGCACCCCGAGATCAAGACCATTGACGATGCCCTGAAGCAACCCAAACTGTTCCCAGCGCCTGAAGTCAAGGACAAGGGCGGCATTTACAACTGCCCGGCCGGCTGGAACTGCCAGCTGACCACCGGCAACGCCTTCAAGGCCTGGGGCGCGGCCGACAAGGGCTTTGTGCTGGTCAACACCGGTTCGGCCGCCGGGTTGGACGGCTCGATTGCCAAGGCCTATGAGCGTCGGCAGGGCTGGCTGGGTTACTACTGGGCGCCCACGTCCATCCTCGGCAAGTACCAGATGGTCAAGCTCGACGCCGGCGTGCCGTTTGACAAGGAAAACTTTGATGCCTGCAACAGCAAGGCCGACTGCGACAATCCGGTCAAGACCGACTGGGCCAAGGCGGTGGTCTTCACCGTGGTCACCGACCGCTTCAAGCAGGCGGGCGGCCCGGCCTTTGATTACCTGTCCAAGCGCAATTGGGGCAACGACACCGTCAACCAGTTGCTGGCCTGGATGAGCGACAACCAGGCCACCGGTGAAGACGGTGCGCGCCACTTCCTGAAGACCCAGCCCGAAATCTGGACCACCTGGGTCAGCCCTGAGGTGGCCGAAAAAGTCAAGGCGAGCCTTTGAGCACCATGCGCACCCTGGCTGAATTTCCCACCCTGGGCACCGAGCAGCTGAGCCAGCTGCGGCGCTTCATTGACGGGGGCTTCAGGAGCTTTTCGCGCGAGTACGGCGAAACGCTGGAGCGCCTGTTTGACCCGCTGCGCGAGTTCCTGATCTTCTCGGAGCGGCTCATGACCCAGTCGCCCTGGCCCGTGGTGATCGGCGCGATTGCCCTGATCGCCTGGCTGGCCTCGCGCTCCTGGAAAATCACGCTCGGCACCGTGCTGACGCTGCTCGCCATTGGCTACTTCGGCATGTGGATCGACACCATGAAGACCATCTCGATGATCTTCGTCTGCACCGTCGTCGCCCTGGCCTTGGGGCTGCCCATCGGCATTGCCATGAGCCGCTGGGACCGGCTGCAACGCGCCATCAATCCGGTCCTCGACGTGATGCAGACCATGCCGAGTTTCGTTTACCTGATCCCGGTGGTGATGCTGCTGGGCATTGGCCGGGTGGCGGGCATGATCGCGGTGGTGGTCTATGCCATTCCGCCGGTGATTCGCTTCACCAACCTCGGCATCCGGCTGGTGAGCAAGGACCTGCTGGAGGCCGCTGACGCTTTTGGTGCCTCGATGTGGCAAAAAATGTTCAAGGTGCAACTGCCGCTGGCGCTGCCGACCATCATGGCCGGCATCAACCAGACCATCATGCTGTCGCTGGCGATGGTGGTGATTGCCTCGATGATCGGCGTGCAGGGCCTGGGGCAACCGGTGCTCAAGGCCATTGCCAACCAGTACTTCACCATGGGCATGTTCAACGGTCTGGCCATTGTCGGCATTGCGATCATCTTTGACCGCGTGTCGCAAACCTACGGCAAGCGCCTGCAAAAACACCTGGAGGTGGTGCATGGCTGACAACCTGAACCCCGCATCCGCGGCCAAGGCAGGGCCGGACAGCGTGCCGGGCAATGCGGTCAACATCTCGATCAAGCACCTCTACAAGATCTTCGGCCCCAACCCCGCGCAGCACCTGGCTGCCGTGCAGCAAGGCATGAGCAAGCAGGAACTGCGCGACGTGCACGGCCACGTGCTGGGCCTGCGCGACATCAGCATCGACATGCCCGCGGGCGGCATTCAGGTGGTGATGGGCTTGTCGGGCTCGGGCAAAAGCACGCTGATCCGGCACATCAACCGCCTGATCGAACCGACTGCCGGCGAATTGTGGGCCGGTGAGCACAACGTGCTGGCGATGAGCCCGCGCGCGCTGCGCCACTTCCGGCGCGAACGCACCGCCATGGTGTTCCAGAACTTTGCCCTGTTTCCGCACCTGACGGTGCAGCAAAACACCGAGTACGGCCTGCAGGTGCAGCACGTGAAACACAAAAAACGCCAGGAAGCAGCCGCGCGCTGGATCGAGCGCGTGGGCCTCAAGGGCTACGAAGACAGCTATCCCAACCAGCTCTCGGGCGGCATGCAGCAGCGCGTGGGCCTGGCCCGCGCGCTGACCAACGACGCGCCCATTTTGCTGATGGACGAAGCCTTTTCGGCGCTCGACCCGATGATCCGCAGCGACATGCAGTCGGTGCTGCTGGACTTGCAGCAGGAGCTGGGCAAGACCATTGTCTTCATCACCCACGACCTCGAAGAGGCGCTGCGCCTGGGCGACCGCATTGCCATCCTGCGCGACGGCGAAGTGGTGCAACAGGGCACCGGCCAGCAAATCGTGCTCAAGCCCGCGGACGACTACATCAGCAGCTTCATCAAGGACGTGAACCGCGGCCGTGTCATTCGCTGCCGCACGCTGATGACGCCCGGCGTCACGGTGGACGGACCCAGCGTGGATGCCGGCCTGGTGCTCGAAGAAGTGGCGCGCGTGCTCAGCGCCGAGGGCAAGGACGCCGCCAACGTGACCAACAGCCGCGGCAAGCCGCTGGGCAGCATCACCATGAGCGACCTGATTGCCGCCATGGTGCCGCCGAAGGCGGAAGAGGCCACGTAAACCGTCGCCGCGCGAGCGCATACCCAGGCGCTTGCGCGGCCCTGGCCTGAACGACGCGCGCGCGTTCAGGCCGTTTTACCGGATCACTCGCACGAGCCATGCCGGACCGGGGTCAGCAACGTGCTGACCCGTCGCTAAACAGGAGAATTTATGAATGCCATCGTATCCCCCGCCGAACTGATCATTGACACCCCAACCAACGTGGTGCTCGCAACCGACCTTGACGGCACCCTGCTGGCCGGCACCCAGGACATGCGCCGACGCCTGCGCGATCTGTTCAGCGGCGCCCTGGCCGGCGCCCGGCTGATTTACGTGACCGGGCGCGGGCTGGAGTCGATCATCCCGCTGCTGAGCGACTCCACGCTGCCCCAGCCCGACTACATCATTGCCGACGTCGGCGCCACCGTGCTGCACGGCGACCTGCGCCCGGTGGACCCGCTGCACCACAACATCGCCGCGCGCTGGCCCGGCGCGCAGGCAGTCTTGCAGCAGCTGGCCCGGTTTCCGGCGCTGCAGCGCCAGACCGTGCCACAGGAGCGGCGCTGCTCGTTCTTCATCAGCGAAGGCGGCATCAGCGCCGAACTGCGCGCGGCCGTGGAGGCGCTGGACTGCGACCTGCTGTGGTCGGCCGGCCGTTATCTCGACGTGTTGCCGCGCGGCGTCAACAAGGGCAGCAGTCTGCGTGAACTGGCCGCCACGCAGGGTTTCGATCCGGAGACCATCGTGGTGGCGGGCGATACGCTCAACGACCTGTCGATGTACGCCACCGGTTTCAAGGGCATTGTGGTGGGCGGCGCCGAGCCCGCGCTGATCGAGCGCGTGCGCAAAATGCCGCGCGTCTTCATTGCCAAGGACGAGGGCTGCGGCGGCATTCTGAAAGGCCTGGCGCACCACGGCGTGGAGATTGAAAGCACCCCCAGGGCGCAGCGCCGCATGGACGAACGTGGCGAAGCAGAGTTGGTCATGGCCTACCACCGCCCGCCGTTCGACGAAGTGTTCGAAGACGGCGTGCTCAAGCACAAGCGACCCAAAAGCCCGAACGGCATCATCCCGACGCTGCTCGGCTTTTTTGCCGGCGCGCGCAAAGGTTCATGGGTGGCCTGGTCGCTGCAGGACAGCCGCAGCCCGGAGGGTTTTGTGCGCCATGTGCCGGTGGACAAAAAACATTACCCCAAGCTCAAGGTGGCGCGCATCGCCCTGACCGCCGAAGACGTGGATATCTTTTACAAGAAGTTTTCCAAAGAGGCTTTCTGGCCGATCATTTTTTCGTTCCCCGACAAGGCCGAATTCAACCAGGCGCATTGGGAACGTTTTCTGGAAGTCAACCGCATCTTTGCCGAGCAAACCGCCCATGAGGCCGCCGAGGGCGCGGTGGTCTGGATTCATGACTACAACCTGTGGATGGTGCCGGCCTTTTTGCGCCCGCTGCGGCCCGATTTGCGCATTGCGTTTTTCCACCACACGGCTTTTCCGTCGAGCGACATCTTCAACATTCTGCCGTGGTACCGCGAGATCATCGGCAGCTTGCTGCAGTGCGATTACGTCGGCTTTCACATCCCGCGCTACGTCGAGAATTTTGTCGACGCGGTGCGCTCGTACACGCCGCTGGAGGTGCTTGAGTCGCTGCCCTGCGCGCCGCGCTTCATCACTTACGGCTGCGCCCTGGGCGTCGATACCATGACCTCGGCGATCGAGATTGGCGGGCGGCGCGTCAGGCTGGGCGCGCACCCGGTCGGCATTGACGTGGGCCTGATCGAAGACATCGTCACCAAGCCTGCGGTGCAAAAAAAGATCGCCCGCATCAACACCCTGCTCGACGGTGTCAAGGGCATTGTCTCGATCGAGCGGCTCGACTACGTCAAGGGGTCGCTGGAAAAACTGCAGGCCTTCGAGCGCCTGCTGGAGCAACACCCGGAATTGATCGGCGGCGTGACACTGCTCAACATCATCACCCCGGCCGCGCCGGGCATGGAAATCTACGAGACCCTGCGCACCGAGGTGGACCGCATCGTGGGCCGCATCAACGGCCGCTTTTCGACGCTCGAATGGACCCCGGTGCGCTATTTCTACCGCTCGCTGCCGTTCGAGGACGTGGTGGCGCACTACGCCGCCTGCGACGTGGCCTGGATCACGCCGCTGCGCGACGGCCTGAACCTGGTGGCCAAGGAATTTGTCGCCACCAAAAAGGCCATCGGCACCCCGGGCGTGCTGATTTTGTCGGAGTTCGCCGGTGCGGCGGTGGAGCTGCACGGCGCGCTGCTGACCAATCCCTACGACGCCAATTCGATGTCAAAGGTGTTGCACCAGGCGCTCACCATGGGCACCGACGAGCGCGCCTACCGCTGCCAGCGCATGGCCGCCATCGTGGCCGACAACGACGTCGCGCATTGGGGCGATGACTTCATGCGCGCGGCGCAGGCGGCCTGAGCCTGGCCGTGTTTTCATTCTTTTTTAGACAAAGGACTCTCATGTTGAATTTGAAAAAATGGGTAAGCGGATTCATCGCACTCAGCTTGTTCGCCTCGACTGCTGCCCTGCAGGCCCGCGAAATGGTGAGCGTGGCCAAGGCCGAAATCAACATGCGCGCAGGCGCCGGCACACAGCACGAAGCACTGTGGGCGCTCAGCCGCGGCTACCCGCTCGAGGTCACCGGCCGCCGGGGCAAGTGGCTCAAGGTGCGCGACTTCGAAAACGACAGCGGCTGGGTGTACCGTCCGCTGGTGGGCAAAACGCCCCATGTGGTGGTCAAGTCGCGCGTCGCCAATGTGCGC
>JALNWC010000024.1 GCA_023231075.1 Rhodoferax sp. | reverse complement strand
TTTTGAGGGTGTCCATGACCTGGCTGATCTGGTCGATGTGGCCGCCGCCTGGCGTCGGCCAACTGCGCCATTGCACGCCATAGACCGGCCCCAGGTCACCGGTGTCGGGGTGGGCCCACTCGTCCCAAATCGTGCAGCCATTGTCCTGCAGCCATTTGACGTTGCTGTCGCCGCGCAAAAACCAGAGCAGCTCGACGATGATGGCGCGCAGGAACACCTTCTTGGTGGTGACCAGCGGAAAGCCCTGGGCCAGGTCAAAACGCATCTGGTATCCAAAAACACTTTTGGTGCCGGTGCCGGTGCGGTCGGCCTTGAAGACACCGTGGATGTCCACATGGCGCAGCAGATTTTCGTATTGGGAATGGGGTGATTGAGACATGTCGGGCGTCATGTTAACGTGAAAAAATATCGTCATTGCGAACCCTTCGACCCTTCGTCAAGCTCAGGGCAGGCTAAGCTCAGGGCAGGTTGTGGTGAAGCAATCCATGACCCCGGACTGCATGGACTGGCACGTCGCGGCGCGACTCGCCATGACGACGCTCTTTCATCCATAAAGATCAGATCGCCCAGCGCTCGCCCATCACTTGCGCCTGCTGCAGCACCAGGTCGACTGCGGCATCCTGCAGGTCGGGCGGGTACTTGTACTTATGTGATGCAGGCGCTCATGCCCCAAGTTTCTGCAAGCCGCGCAGCATCCCCTGGTCCAATGTCAAAAGGCGCAACGAACCCGTGATGGCAGTTGCCGCAACAATGGCATCAGGCAGTTTGAATGCGCCACTGCGCCGCAACTGAATGGCCCGTGCCTCTACCTGTTCATCAAGCATACGTATTTGGCAGGTCGCCAAAAATTCGCGAATTG
This sequence comes from Rhodoferax sp., assembly GCA_023231075.1. Lineage (GTDB taxonomy): Bacteria > Pseudomonadota > Gammaproteobacteria > Burkholderiales > Burkholderiaceae_C > Rhodoferax. The sequence goes on along the minus strand of JALNWC010000024.1, from coordinate 14,780 downwards.
TCCGGTCTTCTTCATCGGTGAGTTGGGGTAGCCCAGCAGTTCCATGCGGGTGATCTGGCTTACTGCGGACTTGTCCAAAGTAAAACCGCTTTGCTCGGCCAACGTTATTGCCGCGGCGTGGCCTTTGAGCAGGCCAATCACCATGTTGGTGTCCAGCAAAAACTCAATCCCACTCATGACGCATCGCTTGCTGAATGGCCACCGGGTCATCGTTCAAATTGGGGGAGTCTTTGAGCACGCCAGCCCAGCGTTTCCAGTCGGCGGACGGCGTGCGGGCGACCGCCGTGCCAACATAGGTTTTGGAAAGCCGAAGAATGACCAGATGTTCGTTTTCGTCGAACAAAATCGGCTCCAACGGTCGGATGACACCCGCCGTAGAAATGGCTTCAATCGCTTGGTACATGGCTAAACCTTTTGATGTTTGGCTTGAATTGTGCAACAGCCAATGGACTTTTGAGAAAGTCACAGTCAGAACTCATACCCCAGCCCCCTCAGCTTCTGCCGTATCAACTGGTCCAGCTTCGCGCCCCCGGCCATCTGTTCTCCCAGCTTTTCGGTGAGCTGCTGCATCTTGGTGGCGAAGTCTTCGTCCTTGACTTCGACCTCTTCGGCGCCGACGTAACGGCCGGGCGTGAGCACATGGCCGTGCTGGGTGATTTCGGCCAGGGTGACGCTGCGGCAGAAGCCGGGAATGTCCTGGTATTCACCCGCATCCGCTTCACGACGCCATGCGGCCACCGTGTCCGCAATGCGCTCGATCACCTCGTCGGTCAGCTCGGACGGCACCCGGCTGATCATGCTGGCTTGTTTGCGGGCGTCGATGAACAGCACCTCGCCCTTGCGGTGGGTCTTTTGCTTGACCAGAAACCACAGGCAGGCGGGGATTTGGGTGTTGAAGAACAACTGACCGGGCAGCGCCACCATCAGCTCGACCACATCGGCCTCCACCATGGCGACGCGGATCACGCCCTCGTTGTTTTGACTGCTGCTCATGGAGCCGTTGGCCAGCACGATGCCGGCGCGCCCGGTGGGCTTGAGGTGGCGCAGCATGTGCTGCAGCCAGGCGTAGTTGGCGTAGCCTTGGGGTGGGGCGCCATGGACCCAGCGCGGGTCAACCGTCAGGCTGCCGTGCCACCAGTCCCTGATATTGAACGGCGGGTTGGTCAGGATGAAGTCGGCGCGCAAATCGGGGTGCTGGTCGCGCGTGAAGGTGTCGGCTGGTTCCTTGCCCAGGTTGAAGTCGATGCCGCGAATCGCCAGGTTCATGGCGGCCAGGCGCCAGATGCTGGGCTTGTCGCCAAAGCCGATGGTCGAGATCAAATCAACCAGTTCGCCGAGCTTGCCGTCGGGCAACTGGGCGCGGGCGTAGCGTTTGTCCAGGATGCCCTTGAGCTTGGTTGTTTTGCTTATGGTTGGACCATAGCGAGTCTCGGTGGCAGTGGCGGGGGCTGCGGTCCCTGGCAGCGCCGCCACCTTGGACTTAAGGGCTCGCAAAGCAATAACTTGTACTTTTGCCTGGCCATCTTTGGGCGCTTTGCGCCTCGCACTGCATCCCAAATCCGGCCGTCAAAATGCACAACTTATTACTTTACGAGCCCTAAGCTGTCAACAGCGCGATGTAGGGTTGGTAACTGTAGCTGCGGTTTTTCTTCTGTCCGGTCAGCTCGGCCACCAGCCCTAAGTCCTCCAACACCTTCACCGCTGCGGTGGCGGTGGGGAAACTGGTGCCCAGTTTCTGGCGCACCTGCTCGATCGTGAAACGCGGCATCGTGGGCAGCAACTCGAACAAGCGATAGCTTGCTGGACCGGCTTTTGGGGACGCCAGTAGGCGACGGCGGTCTGTTGCCAACAGGCTGGCAATGGTCACAATGTTGCGCTCGGCATCCAACGCCGCATTGGCCACGCCTTCCAGAAAAAATGCGACCCAGCCTTCCCAGTCCCCATCGGTGCGCACGCCTGCGAGACGGCGGTAGTACTCGGCCTGGTGTTGCTTCAGGTAGCCGCTGAGGTACATCAAGGGCTCGGGCAATAGGCACCAATGCTCCAGCAGTGCGGCAATCAGCAGGCGGCCAATACGGCCATTACCATCCAGAAACGGGTGAATGGTTTCAAATTGCAGGTGCACCAGCGCTGTCTTCACCAGTGGCGGCAGGGTTTGCGAGGCATCGTGAATAAACCGCTCCAGGTCGGCCAGCAAAGCAGGCACCCGCTCGGGCGGCGGCGGCACAAACACCGCATTGCCGGGCCGGGTGCCGCCAGTCCAGTTTTGCGAGCGACGCAACTCACCCGGCTGTTTGCTGGAACCCCGTGCGCCATCGAGCAACAAGCGGTGGGCGTCGCTTAGCAGGCGCACGCTCAGCGGTAGGCCGCCCGGGTCGCGCATGTTGTCCTGCACCAGCCGGAAGGCGCGCAGGTAGTTGGTGACCTCTTCGACATCGTCTGTATTGCTCACCGTGAAGCCGGCTTCCTCATCAAACAGGTCGGCCAGTGTGGCCTGGGTGCCTTCGATCTGCGAGGTCAGCAAGGCCTCTTTGCGAATGGCACTGTAGAGCAGCCAGTCCACCGAAGGCACTAGCCCGGACACCCCCGACAGGCGTGCCAGCGCCAATTCGGCCACGCGGTTTGCCTCCACGAAGCAGGCGGGCGCCAAGGCCGGTTGGGCGGGTGGCAACGGGTGCGGCACAAACGCCTGGACGGATTCGCCCAGCGTGGTGGAGATGGTGTAGGTGCCTGTACTGCGCATGGTGTGAAAGAAACCTTTAATAAAAGTAGATATTATTAAAGCAATCTTTAATTAAAAATGCAAGTATGAATGAAAGCTTGCCAAAGCGCTGAAGGCATCGATCGCTAACCCAAAGAAAAAGCCCACTACCGTTTTGATAGTGGGCTTTCCTTGTGTGTATTGGCGGAGAGAGTGGGATTCGAACCCACGGTACCTTGCGGTACGCCTGATTTCGAGTCAGGTACATTCGGCCACTCTGCCATCTCTCCGCGAAGCGCCGAATTGTACCGTGCCGGCTAGACCGGTTTGGCCTCTTTGGCCATTTGCAGGGCTTGCAAAGCGGCCGCAATGTCAGATTCCGTGACCTCCGGGCCTTTTTCCAGCGTTACCGGGCTGCTGTTTAAGGCGGTAACGCCCTCTGCCTGCAGCGCGGCAATGGTTTGCCCGGCCACTTTGGGCGACGCAAAGGAACCGCTTTGCAGCAGCAGCTTGCCGTCGCCGCTTAGCAGTTTGAAGTAAAACCGGCCGTCGGGCTCGCGGTATTGCTTGAACACGGGCAGCGCCAGCTTCACCGTCTTGGCGCTCGCGCTGGCATGGCTTTGCAAGGGGCGCAGACCGACGGCATGGCGCAGTTGGCCCATGAACGGCGTGGCGATGGCGCGGGCCTTGGCGGCGCCGGCTTGCAGGATGGCCTCCATCTTGGCCGGGTTGTCGATCAGGTCCTGGTAGGCGGCGCGCATGGGCGCCATTTCCTGGTCGATGCGCTCACAAACGAGGTGCTTGGCATCGGCCCAGGATATACCGGCGGCATAGGCCTGGCGCAGGGCTTCGGTCTCGGAGGCGCTGGCAAAGGCCTGGTAGATCTGGAACAGGGTCGAGCCGTCCACGGCCTTGGGTTCGCCGGGCGCACTGGAGTCGGTGACGATGCTGCCGATGAGTTTTTTGAGCTGCTCGCGTGGCGCAAACAGCGGGATGGTGTTGTCGTAGCTTTTGCTCATCTTGCGGCCGTCGAGGCCGGGCAGGGTGGCGACATGGTCTTCAATGGCGGCCTCGGGCGCCACAAAATGTTCGCCGTAGCGGTGGTTGAAGCTGTGCGCCATGTCGCGCGCCATTTCGATGTGCTGCACCTGGTCGCGCCCCACCGGTACCTGGTGGGCGTTGAACATCAAAATGTCGGCACCCATCAGCACCGGGTACATGAACAGGCCCACATTGACATCGGAATCCGGGTCGTTGCCCGCTACCGTGTTTTTGTCGACCGCCGCTTTGTAGGCGTGCGCGCGGTTGAGCACGCCCTTGCCCAGCACGCAGCTCAGAAACCAGGTGAGCTCGGGGATTTCCGGGATGTCGGACTGGCGGTAAAACACCACACGGTCCGGATTCAGGCCGCAGGCCAGCCAGCTGGCGGCAATTTCCAGGGTGGAGCGCTGGATGCGCGCCGGGTCATGCACCTTGATCAGGGCGTGGTAGTCGGCCAGAAAGTAAAAGCTCTCGACACCGGGGCGCAAACTGTGGCCCACGGACGGGCGGATGGAGCCCACGTAGTTGCCCAGATGGGGCGTGCCCGAGGTGGTGATGCCGGTGAGAAAACGTTCGATGCGCATGGAAATCGTCAGGAAAAACGGTCAAAAAAACGGGTTCAACCCACCAACCAGGCCAGCGGGGTGAGCAGCAGGTTGATGAGCTGGTAGCTCAGGCCCATCAACGGGCGCAGCCAGAGGTTGCTGACCACCCCGGCCAGCACCAGCGCCATCACAATGAAAAAGCCCCAGGGCTCCACGCGCGACACCAGCATGGCCTGGCGATACGGCAGCAGCCCCACCAGGATGCGGCCGCCATCGAGCGGCGGCAGCGGAAACAGGTTGAACACCGCCATCACCACATTCACCAGCACGCCGCCTTGCGCCATTTCAATCAGAAAAGGCTCGGCAATGTTCATGCCCTTGAACAGGTACAGCAAGGCGCCCCACACGAGCGCCTGAAAAAAGTTGGAGCCCGGTCCGGCCAGCGCGACCCAGATCATGTCGCGCTTGGGGTTGCGCAGGTTGCCAAAGCGCACCGGCACGGGCTTGGCGTAACCAAACAAAAAAGCACCCGAGGTGGCGAAGTACAGCATCAGCGGCATCAGGATGGTGCCCACCGGGTCGATGTGCGGCAGCGGGTTGAGCGTGACGCGCCCCAGCTGGTAGGCGGTGTTGTCGCCGAAGTGTTTGGCGGCGTACCCGTGCGCGGCTTCGTGCAGGGTGATGGCCAGCAACACCGGAATGGCGTAGAGGCTGACGGTTTGAATCAGGTGGGCAAAGTTCATGGCGTGATGGTCTCAGGGCAAGCAGGCTCAGAGGCCCAGGGCAGCCAGGGGTCCGCGGCCTTCGCGAATGATGACCGGGTCGCCACCAGTCAAATCGACGACCGTGGTGGGCTCGCGCGGACAAGCGCCGGCATCGATGATGGCGGCAATGCGGCCTTTGTAGTGGGCGCGAATCTCGTCGGCATCGTTCATGGGTTCGGTTTCTCCCGGTGCTATCAGGGTGGTGGCCAGCAAGGGTGTGCTGTAGAGCGCCAGCAAGGCCTGCAGCACCTTGTGGTCGGGCACGCGCAGGCCAATGGTCTTGCGCGACGGGTGGCTCAGGCGGCGCGGCACTTCCTTGGTGGCCTCCAGGATGAAGGTGTAGGCACCCGGCGTGGCCGCCTTGATCAGCCGGTACTGCTGGTTGTCCACCTTGGCGTAGGTGGACAGCTCCGACAAGTCGCGGCACAGCAGCGTGAGGTGGTGTTTGTCGTCCACTCCGCGGATGCGGCGCAGCTTGTCGGCGGCGGCCTTGTCGTCCAGGTGGCACACCAGCGCATAGCTGGAGTCGGTGGGCACGGCCAGCACCTCGCCCTTGTCGAGCAGGGCGGTGGCCTGTTTCAGCAGGCGCGGCTGCGGGTTGTCGGGATGAATTTCGAAAATTTGCGGCATGGCGCTATTGTCGCAGTCCGGCGGCTTCACGGGCCGACAGCATGGCGTTGCCGACACCGCTGGCCGCAATCACGGCAATGCCGGCCCAGGCCAGGCCATCGGGCGCATGGCGAAACACCAGCCAGCCCAGCACCGTGGCAAAGGCAATCTGGGTGTAGAGATAGGGCGTGAGCACCACGGCGTTGGCGCGGTTGAAGGCGCGGATCAGCATCAGGTGGCCGAAGGTGCCGAAGATACCGACCAGCACAAACCAGTACCAATAGCTCAGCAAGGCGCTCGTCTTCCAACTGAACAGCATGATGGGCGTCATGACCACGGCACCGACCAGGCCCGTGTAGAAGTGCGTGGTGTAGGGGTTTTCATCGCCACTGAGTCGGCTGGTCAGCACCTGAAACCAGGCGTACGAGGTCACCAGCACCACCGGGAACAACAGCGCCCAGCCAAACACCTGGCCCCCCGGGCGCACCACCAGCAACACGCCCAGCAAGCCCAGGCTCATCATGGCCCAGCGGCGCGGTGACACATGGGCTTTGAGGGTCCAGGCGGCCATGGCGCTGGCCACCATGGGCGAGAGCATGGCCATGGCGGTGAATTCGCCGACCGGCAGGAATTGCAAGCCAAAAAATGCACAGGCCGTGGTGATGAGCAGCAGCACCCCGCGCAGCAGCTGAAAGCGTGGATTCGGCGTGGCAAAAAGCCGGGTTTGCTGCACCGGGAAACGCAGCACAAAGGTCACCACGGCCTGAAAGGCATAGCGAAACCACAGCAGCATCAGCAGCGGCACCAGTTGTATGGCGTGCTTGGTGATCGTGTCAAGGGTGGCAAAGGCGAGCGCCGCCAGAATGATCAGAAAAATACCACCGGCCTGCCGGCTTTTCCAGAACGACATGGGATCAGACCCGTGCGGGGGCGGGGGTGTATTGAATGCGCTCGGCCAGCAGTTGCCATACCGGTGTCAGCTGGGCTGGCAGGTCGGGCAGGGCGCCGAGCTCGGTACGGCTCTCGCCAGGGCTGTGAAAGTCGCTGCCGCGCGAGGCCGCCAGAGCAAATTCAAGTGCCATCGCCGCGTAGTTGGCACTCTCTGCAATTGAATGGCTGCCCGTGACGACTTCCACCCCCTGACCGCCATGGCCCTTGAATTCGGTGAACAGCGCCAGCTCCTCATTGGCGCTGAATTTGTAGCGTGCGGGGTGCGCAATCACCGCCATGCCGCCCGCCTGGGTGATCCAGCGCACGGCGTCTTTCAGGCCGGCCCAGCGGTGCTCGACAAAGCCGGGCTTGCCTTCGGTGAGGTATTTGCGAAACACCTCGTAGGTGTCCTTGCAGACCCCGGTTTCCACCAAAAAGCGGGCGAAATGGGTGCGCGAGATCAGGTTGGGGTTGCCGGCGTAGGTCAGGGCGCCCTCAAAAGTACCAGGGATGCCAACGCGTGCCAGATCAGCGGCCATCTCCATGGCCCGTTGCGCGCGCCCGCCCCGGGTTTGCTGCAGCCCCTCAGCCAGCGAAGCATCGCTGGCATCAAAGCCCAGGCCGACGATGTGCACCGTCTGCTGCAAAAAAGTCACCGAGATTTCAACCCCGGTCAGGTAATCCAGGCCACAGGCTGCCGCGGCCGCCGCGGCCCGTGCCTGGCCGCCGATTTCGTCGTGGTCGGTCAGCGACCACAGTGTGACGCCGTGGGCTTTGGCACGCTGGGCCAGTTCCTCGGGAGAGAGGGTGCCATCGGAGACAACGGAGTGGCAATGCAGGTCAGCGTTCAGGGGGGCGTTCATGAGGCGATTCTATTGGGACTGGCAAAATGGAGTGATGTATGACTTCATGACCACGCACGCCACCGATCTATTGAGCTTTGCGGGCTCGGCCGGCCTGTTGCTGCTATACCAGCAGTACCTGCGCTGGCGCACCCGGCGTGACCCGGCTTCCAGCGCGCAGGACGTCATGCTGGCCGCGCGTGCGGCCTGGGTGGCGAGTGTGATGCGTGAGCGGCGCGACATTCTGGCGGTGCAAACTTTGCGCAACTCCACCATGTCGGCCAGCTTCATGGCCTCGACGGCCGTGTTGTTGATCATTGGGGTGCTGACCCTCAGTGCGCAGGGCGACAAGCTCTCCGGAACCTGGCATGCGCTCAATTTCCTGGGGCAATCGGGTGCGGAGATGTGGTTGTTCAAACTTCTGATGATGTTGTTTGACCTGTTGTTTGCGTTCTTTTCGTTTTCCATGTCGGTGCGGATTTTTCACCACGTCGGTTACCTGATCAATGTGCCGCTGGACAAGGCCAGTGAAGCGGTCCAGATCAGGCAAGTCGAGGTGCAGCTCAACCGGGCCGGCATTTATTACCGCATCGGCATGCGTTCTTACTACTTCACGGTGCCGCTGCTGTTTTGGTTGTTCGGGCCGCTCTGGTTGCTGGGCGCCACCCTGGCGGTGGTGTTTTTTCTGTTCCACATGGACCGGGCGCCCCGGCGCGATACCGACCTGATGGGCTAGCCCCGCGCAAGCTCAGAGCTCGGCCGCCTCGACCAGAAAACGCACGCGGCGTTCACCGCGCCAACTATCGACGTCGAGCCGGAACGCCAGCTTGACGCGGCCGGGCAAGGGCTCGGTGTGACCAAACCAGATGCCATCGACCGGTTCGCCGCGGTGCTTGAGCTTGAGCGACAGGTGCTTGTCAGCCACCAGGCGCTGCGACACCACTTCCAGCTCTTCGCTGAAGGTGGGGGCGGCAAAACCCTGGCCCCAGACCTCATGGTGCAGCGTGTCCACCAGATCGGGGCGGCGGTATTCGGGCTTGAGCGCGCCGTCGGTCTCAAGGCGGCGCGTCAGGGTGGCGGCATCGAGCCATTCCTGGGCGACCTCGCTCAAGCCCTGCTCAAACCGGCCCAACTGGTCAACGTTGAGCGTGCAACCCGCCGCCATGGCGTGGCCGCCAAAACGCAGCAGCACGCCGGGGTGGCGCTTGGCCACCAGGTCGAGCGCGTCGCGCAGGTGAAAGCCGGGAATCGAGCGGCCCGAGCCCTTGAGTTCATGACCGTGGCCGCTGGCGCCGCTGCTGGCAAAGACAAAGCTCGGGCGGTGGAACTTGTCCTTGATGCGCGCCGCCACGATGCCGACCACGCCTTCATGAAAGTCGGCATCAAAAACGCAAATGGCCGGCGGGGCTTCTGCTGCGTCTTCAAACAGCGACTCGGCCACGGCCAGTGCCTGCTCGCGCATGCTGCCCTCGATCTCGCGGCGCTCGCGGTTGATGGCGTCGAGTGCCTTGGCCAGTTCCAAAGCGCGCCCGGCGTCGTCGGTGAGCAGGCATTCAATGCCCAGCGTCATGTCCGACAGGCGTCCGGCGGCGTTGATGCGCGGCCCCAGCGCAAAGCCAAAGTCAAAGGTGGTGGCGCGGCTGGCCTCACGCGAGGCGGCTACAAACAGGGCCGCCAACCCGGCTGGCAGCGCCTGGGCGCGCACCCGTTTGAGGCCTTGTGCCACCAGACGGCGGTTGTTGGTGTCGAGCCGGACCACGTCGGCCACCGTGCCCAGCGCCACCAGCGGCAGCAGGGTGTCCAATCTGGGCTCCGCTGGTCTTGATGCCACCTCAGCCCGATCGGAAAAATGACCTCTGGCACGCAGCTCGGCGCGCAGCGCCAGCAGCACATAAAACATCACACCGACGCCGGCGATGGACTTGCTCCCGAAGGCGCAGCCGGGCTGGTTCGGGTTGACGATCACGTTGGCGTCGGGCAGTTCGATCCGGCCGTCACGCAGGGCCGGCAAATGGTGGTCGGTCACCAGCACCTGCAGGCCCAGTGCGCGGGCCCGGGCCACGCCGTCGAAGCTGGCAATGCCGTTGTCGACCGTGATCAGCACGTCGGCGCCACGGGCCTTGACACGCTCGGAAATGGGCGCGGTCAGGCCATAACCGTCCTGCACCCGGTCGGGCACGATGTAGTCCACATGCCGGGCGCCGAGCAGGCGCAGGCCGCGCAGGCCGACGGCGCAGGCGGTGGCGCCGTCACAGTCGTAATCGGCCACGATGCAGAGTTTTTTGTCATCGCGAATGGCGTCGGCCAGCAGCTCGGCGGCCTCAAGCGCGCCTTTCATGCTCGTGGGTGGCAGCAGTCGGGCCAGTGCGTCGTCGAGTTCCTGCGGGTTTTGCACGCCGCGCGCGGCATAAAGTTGCGCCAGCAGCGGGTGAACGCCGGCTTGCTCCAGCGCCCAGACGCTGCGGGGCGGGGCCTCTCTGACCATGATTTTCATAATTTCTCGAGTGTGCCCCGGACGGGGGGGGCGCTGAAAAGTTGCCCGATTTTTTGCTTCAGGGTGGGCGTCCGAGAGACCCAGGTCCGGGCGTCGCGCTCACCGCACAGGGTCAACTGGACGGGCTCACCACGGCTCTGGGCATCCAGCAACTGTTTGATGTGTGTGGTGTCGAGTTGCTGCCAGGCGCCGGCCCAGCCGGCCCAGTCGTCCTGCAGTGCAGCCTCGCGCAAGGTCGGCACCATGACAGGATGGGCAGACGCTGGGCCAGGACGGCGGTCAGGCAAAGCGCCGGTGCCGCTGAGCCAGATGGCGTTGACCGGTACCGCGCCGCGTTGATCACGGGCGTCATTGATCGGGTGGGTGTAGAGCAGCATCTGCATTTCGCTCACCAGCCGGATCAGCCCGCTGGCCTGGGCCGCCGTGGGCATCCAGGGTGACAAATTTCTGCCCAGCACCCGGTCGGGCGAGGCACTGGGCAGGCCGTCAAAGACCGTGCCGTGCGCCAGCCAGCGCCCGGGTTCATCCGGGTAGAGCCTGATGTCGTCCTGCGCAAAGAAGGGCTGCATGGCGGTCAACAAACCGTCCGACTCGGCGGCGCTCAGGTCGCGCATGGGCAGCTGGCGCATGGTGACCTCGTGCGTCGTGGCCTGCCAGTGGCACAGCGTCACAAAAGCCCAGGCTCCCGGCAGGCGGGCCAGTTCGGGGCGTTTTTGTGCTTCCAGCGCGGCCCAGGGCAGTTGCCCGTCGGTCACCGGCAGCCCCAGGCTGCGGGCCAGTGCGCGTTCGTGCGGTGGCGACCAGCTCAGCTCATTGCCCGCGTCCGGTGCTTGTGGATTCAGTCGGCGCAATAGTTTTTGCAGATGGGGGAGTTGCAGCGTGGCCATTGCAGCCTGGCAGCCCTCGGAGTGGCTGGCTGCGTAAGGAATCAGCAGGTGCATGGGGCGATCAGGTCTCCAGCACGTCGGCAAACAACTGCTCGGCACTGAGCGTCAAGGCCACGCTGGCCAGCGACACCGCCTCATTTTTGGCAAAGGGGTGCAGCACCCACAGGCCGTCGGCGCCTTTGCGGTAGCAGTCGGTGCTGCGGCTGTCCAGGTCGACCAGGGCGTATTCCTGCAGGCTGTCCAGGCTGCGGTAGTAGCCAAATTTGAGCCCGCGGTCATACGCGGCGGTGCTGGGCGAAAGCACCTCCACAATCAGCTTGGGCTCGGTTTTGACCAGGGGGCTGGCGGCATCCTGCGCGCTGCAGGTGACCAGCACGTCGGGGTAAAAATAGCTGTTGGCCGCAGCCACATGCAGACGCATGTCGCTCATATAGGCGCGGCACGGGCTGCCGCTGAGGTGCTGGCGCAGGGCCATGTACAGATTGCCCGCCACGGTGACATGCCGGTCTTCGGCGCCGGCCATGGCAAAGACCTCGCCATGGAGATACTCATGGCGATCGAGTTGTGTGCTTTCCCAAGCCAGATAGTCTTCTGCGCTAAACGCGCTGCTGGGTGCAGGAAGTCCCATGGTGCCGTCCTCTTGAACAATGAGAAGCTGATTATGCGGGAGTCTGCCGCCGACGTCAGCTGGTGTCGGCTGCAATGCCACAATGCGGGCATGCAACTCCCCTATGAACTGATCCTTGGCTGGCGCTACACGCGCGCTGGCCGTGCCACCCGGCGCAACGGGTTTATCTCGTTCATCTCGGGCGTCTCGATGCTCGGCATTGCGCTGGGTGTGGCGGCCTTGATCATTGTGCTGAGTGTCATGAACGGCTTTCAGAAAGAGGTGCGCGACCGCATGCTGGGCGTGGTCTCGCACATCGAGATTTTTGCCCCCAACGGCGAGGCCTTGCCCGATGTGGCCGGCACGCTGACCCAGGTGCGCGCCAACCCGGCCGTGATTGGGGCCGCCCCTTTCATCGCCACCCAGGCCCTGCTGGCCCGGGGCGAGGACATGAAAGGCACGCTGGTGCGGGGCATTGACCCGGCCCGTGAGGGCGAGGTGACCGACCTGGCGCTTGAACTCAAGAACACCGGCCTGAATCGCTTGATTCCCGGCGAGTTTGGCGTGGTGTTGGGGCTTGAGCTGGCGCGCAGCCTGGGCGTGATGCAAGGCGACAAGGTGACGCTGGTGGCACCCAGTGGCCAGGTCACGCCGGCCGGCGTGGTGCCGCGACTCAAGCAAATGACGGTGGTGGGCACCTTTGACTCGGGCCATTTTGAATACGACTCGGGTCTGGTGCTGATGCACATCGAGGACGCGGCGCGTATCTTCCGGCTTGAAGGCCCGAGCGGCGTGCGGGTCAAGCTGCGCGATCTGCACCAGGCCCGGGAAGTGGCCGCAGAGTTGGCCACCACACTGACTGACAAGTTGTTGATTCGTGACTGGACACGGCAGAACCGCACCTGGTTTGCCGCAGTTCAGCTTGAAAAACGCATGATGTTCATCATTCTCACGCTGATTGTGGCGGTGGCGGCCTTCAACCTGGTCAGCACGCTGGTGATGACGGTGACCGACAAGCGTGCCGACATTGCCATTCTGCGCACGCTGGGCGCCAGCCCGGCCAGCATCATGGGGATATTTGTGGTGCAGGGCGCCATGGTCGGCGTGATCGGCACGCTCGCCGGGCTGGCGCTGGGCCTGGGCGTGGCGTTCAACATTGACGTGATCGTGCCGGCGCTGGAACAGCTTTTTCATGCCAGCTTTTTGCCCAAAGACATTTACCTGATCAGCCGCATGCCGAGCGATCCGCAGCAGGGCGACATCGTGCCGATTGCCGTGATCTCCCTGGTGCTGGCTTTTGTGGCCACGCTGTACCCGAGCTGGCGCGCCAGCCGCGTCAACCCGGCGGAGGCCCTGCGTTATGAGTGAGATCGTTTTAAGCGCAAGGGGTTTGACCAAACGTTTCACCGAGGGGCGGCTCGACGTGACGGTGCTGCAAGGCGTCGATCTGGACGTGCGCGCCGGTGAGACGCTGGCCATTGTGGGTGCCTCCGGCTCCGGCAAAAGCACCTTGCTGCATTTGCTGGGCGGACTCGATGCGCCGACCCGTGGCTCGGTGCTGCTGCACGGCCAGGATCTGGCACACCTCGGTGAAGCCGGGCAGGGTCGCCTGCGCAACCGGTACCTGGGCTTTGTCTACCAGTTTCACCACCTGCTGCCCGAGTTCAGTGCGCTCGACAATGTGGCCATGCCGCTGTGGATCCGGCGCATGGCGAACGCCGAGGCAGCGCAGGTCGCCGCCCACATGCTGACCAGCGTGGGCCTGGCTGAGCGCCTGCAACATCGTCCGGCCGAACTCTCGGGCGGGGAGCGCCAGCGCGTGGCCATTGCCCGCGCCCTGGTCACGCAACCGGCCTGCGTGCTGGCCGACGAGCCCACCGGCAACCTGGACCGCAGTACCGCACACGGCGTGTTCGATCTGATGCTGGAACTGGCGCGCACGCAGGGCACAGCTTTCATTGTGGTCACCCACGACGAGGCGCTGGCGGCCCGCTGTGCCCGGCAGCTCAGGCTGGTGCAGGGTCAATTGACGGAAGCGGCTTCGGCTTCGGCTTAGGTCCGTAGTCCGGGGTTTTTTATTTATCATTTGCACGCAGCAAATATGACTTTTGAGGTGTCAGGATGGCGGTTGAATGGCAGGAAAGTTACAAAATTGGTGACGCGTCGGTGGACGCCATGCAAGAGAAATTGTTTGAGTTGACCAATACGTTTCTCGCGTCCGATGACCTGACGGTCTTGCGGCCCGTGATTGTGTCGCTGTGCAAGCAGGCGCGGGCGCAGTTTGAGCTGGAGGAAGCGCTGATGCGCCGCGTCAGCTTTCCCGGGCTGGAAGAGCACATGGCGCAGCACCAGACGCTGTTGGAGCGGCTGATCAGTCGCAGCATGGATGTCGGCAAAGGCTACATGAACAAGCCGGCCATTGCCGCGCTGATGCAGGACTGGTGCGAACGCCATGTGCCCGAAGAAGACGCCCGACTGCGGCAGTTTCTGGCAGCCAGCCAGTCGGCCTGACCCGCACGGGTTGGGGGCATGAGGTTCATCGACACCCACTGCCATCTGGATGCCCCGGAGTTTGGCGCATCAGGGCCTGCGATTCGGGCCGAGGCCGCACGCCAACAGGTGGCCCTGTGCGTGTTGCCGGCGGTCGAAGTGGCCAACTTTGAGGCGGTGCGCACGCTGGCGCATGCCGGTGGCGACAGTTATGCGCTCGGCATTCACCCGCTCTATGTGAAGGCGGCGCAAGACGCCGACCTGGACCGGCTCGACGCCGCGCTGCAGTGCTACCGGAACGATCCCCGTCTGGTCGCGGTCGGTGAAATCGGGCTCGATTTTTTTGTGCCAGAACTGTGCGTCAACCCCTTGCGCGAGCGCCAGCAACACTTTTATGTGGCGCAACTCAAGCTGGCGCGCAAATACGGTTTGCCGGTGGTATTGCATGTGCGCCGCGCGGTTGATCAGGTGCTCAAGGGGCTGCGCACCGTGGCGCGCTCCGACTGGCACGGCATTGCGCACGCCTTCAACGGCAGTGCGCAGCAGGCGCAAAGCTTTATCGATCTGGGGTTCAAGCTGGGTTTTGGCGGCGCCTTGACCTATGAGCGGGCGCTGCAATTGCGCCGCCTGGCCGCCAGCCTGCCGCTGGACGCTCTCGTGCTGGAAACCGACGCGCCCGACATGCCGCCGCATTGGCTTTACAGAACCATGCAGCAGCGCGAGTCAGGTGAAGCGCAGGGCATCAACTCACCCGCCGAGCTGCCGCGCATTGGCGCCGAGCTGGCTGCCTTGCGTGGCGTCAGCCTGGCAGACCTGGCCGAGGCCACCACGCGCAACGCGCTGGCGGCGCTGCCCAGGCTGGGGGCGTTG
>JALNWC010000023.1 GCA_023231075.1 Rhodoferax sp. | reverse complement strand
GCAGTTTGGCGAGGCTGCGCAGCGCGGCATTCCTGGTCGCTGCGGGTGCTTTGGCCATGAGCGCAGAAGCCTGCTTGGCTTGCTGGCCCAGGGTCTGGGTGTCGGTGGTTGTATCAGATGTCGACATGGACGGTCTCGTGGGTGGCTTGGCTTGGTCTCGGGCCGGGAATCGTACTTGATTTATCGGGCAGGTCGCCCAGTCGCCGGCTCGCCAAAATAAGCCAGCCTTGTGGGGGGAGCACCAGCATACAAGCCAGGCGAGTTGGTCAATAATGGAGGTTCACTTATATTGGTCGTTTTCCGTTTTCAAAACTTACTGACTGGAGATTGATTCCCATGTTTTTCATCAAAAAAATCGGCCTCGCCCTGACTTTGGGCGCAGCCCTTATCAGCAGCGCCGCGCTGGCACAGCAACAGCAGTTTGTCAATGTACTCACCGGCGGCCAGAGCGGCGTCTATTACCCGTTGGGCGTGGCCTTGTCGCAAATTTATGCCAAATCCATTCCCGATGTGCGATCCACGGCGCAGGTCACCAAGGCGTCGGCCGAGAACCTCAACCTGCTGCAGGCCGGTCGCGGTGAGCTGGCGCTGGCGCTGGCCGACTCGGTGTCCAACGCCTGGCGGGGTGTCGAAGAGGCCGGTTTCAAGACCAAGCTCGACAAGCTGCGTGGCCTGTCTGCCACCTACAACAACTACATCCAGATCGTGGCCAATGCCGACAGCGGCATCAAAACGGTGGCCGACCTCAAGGGCAAGCGCATCTCGGTGGGTGCCGCCAAATCCGGCACCGAGCTCAACGCCCGCGCCATTTTGAAAGCCGCCGGCCTGTCCTACGCTGACCTCGGCAAGGTCGAGTACCTGCCGTTTGGCGAATCGGTCGAACTCATGAAAAATCGCCAGCTCGATGCCACCTTGCAGTCGGCGGGTCTGGGCGTGGCCTCCATCCGCGACCTCGCCACCTCGATCAAGATTGTGGTGGTGCCGGTCCCGGCTGACGTGGTGACCAAGGTGGGCGATGCCGCTTACCAGGTGGCCACCATTCCGGCCAATACTTACGCAGGACAAACCACCGACGTAGCCACCGCTGCGATTCCCAATTTTCTGGTGACGCATTCGGGCGTGTCCGATGAGTTGGCCTACCAGATGGCCAAGGCCTTGTATGACAACCTCGACACCTTGTACGCGGCCCATAACGCGGCCAAGGCCATCAAGCGCGAAAACGCCATCAAGGGCATGCCGGTGCCGCTGCACCCCGGTGCCGCCCGGTATTACAAGGAAGTGGGCTTGATCAAGTAAGCGGCTTGCGACCTGTTGCGGCCCCACTGTCGGGGCCGTTTTCGTTTCAGATTTCTGCGAGATGCCCATGAGCCACGACCACGAACCTCAAATCAAAACCATGGGCCGAGCCATCTTCTGGGTGGCCCTGCTGTTTTCGAGCTTCCAGCTCATCACCGCAGCGTTCAGCCCGCTCTCGAGCCAGGTGGTGCGCGCGGTGCATGTGGGTTTTGTGCTGCTGCTGATTTACACGCTGTTTCCGCCTTTTGAGGACAGCGAGCGCCATGCCGCCAAAGGCCGGGCCTTGGGTTGGTTGCTGGGCCTGACCGGCTTTGTTTTCAGCCTGTACCACTGGCTGTTCGAGGCCGATCTGACGCAGCGCGCCGGTGAACTCATCCCCATGGACTGGGTCATTGGCGTGGTCACGGTGGCGCTGGTGTTCGAGGCCGCGCGGCGCGTCATGGGCTGGGGTCTGCCCATCATTTGCGGTGTGTTTCTGCTCTACGGCCTGTTTGGCCAGTACCTGCCCGGCGCCCTGGCGCATCGGGGCTTTGGGGTGGACCAGATCGTCAGCACGCTGGGCTTTGGCACCGAGGGCATTTACGGCACGCCCACCTATGTGTCGTCGAGCTACATTTTCCTGTTCATCCTGTTCGGCGCGTTTCTGGAGCAGGCTGGCATGATCAACCTGTTCAATGACTTTGCCATGGGCATGGTCGGCCATACGCGCGGCGGACCGGCCAAGGTGTCGGTGATCTCCTCAGGGCTGATGGGCACCATCAACGGCTCGGGTGTGGCCAATGTGGTCACCACGGGCCAGTTCACCATTCCGCTGATGAAGCGCTTTGGCTACAGCCCGGCTTTTGCCGGTGGCGTCGAAGCCACGGCCAGCATGGGCGGCCAGATCATGCCGCCGGTGATGGGCGCGGTGGCCTTCATCATGGCCGAAACCATCAACGTGCCGTACGTGGCCATCGTCAAGGCGGCACTGATCCCGGCCATTTTGTATTTCATTACCGCTTTCTGGATGGTGCACCTGGAAGCCGGCCACAAGGGGCTCAACGGTCTGCCCAAAGACCAGTGCCCCAACCCCTGGACGGCGGTGCGCCTGCGCTGGTACCTGTTGCTGCCGCTGGTGGGCCTGGTGGTGTTGCTGTTTTCAGGCTACACGCCGCTGTTTTCCGGCACCGTGGGGCTGGCGCTCACCGTGGTGCTGATTTTTGGCGCGGCGGTCATGACCGGGGTCGGCAACCTGGCCTTGCGCGGCCTGTTTTGGGCACTGCTGGGGCTGGCCTGTGCGGGTTTTTTCCAGTTTGGTGTGGGTGCGTTTTTTGTCGTGGTGGCGCTGCTGGTGGCCTTGAGCCTGATCCGTCGCGTGGGCGGTGATGCGCGCAGGCTGGCTGTCAAGGCCATGGTCGACGGCGCCCGCCACGCGCTGCCGGTGGCCATTGCCTGCGCGCTGGTGGGGGTCATCATCGGCATGATCAACCTGACCGGCGTGGCGGCCGAGCTCGGCGGAAGAATCATCGCCGTGGGCGAAAGCAGCCTGTTTCTGGCCTTGCTGCTCACCATGCTGATCTGTCTGGTGCTGGGCATGGGCATCCCCACCATTCCCAACTACATCATCACCAGCTCGCTGGCGGCGCCGGTGTTGCTGAAACTGGGCGTGCCGCTGCTGGTGTCGCACATGTTTGTCTTCTACTTCGGCATCATGGCCGACCTGACGCCGCCGGTGGCCCTGGCCGCCTTTGCGGCAGCGCCGATTGCCGGGACCAGCGGCCTGAAGATCAGCATCCAGGCGCTACGGGTGGCGATTGCGGGCTTCATCGTGCCCTTCATGGCGGTCTACAGTCCGGCGTTGATGCTGCAGAGCGGCGACTGGCTGGACACCAGCTGGATTGTCTTCAAGGCGCTGGTGGCGATTGCCATGTGGGGTGCCGGTGCCATCGGCTTTTTGGTCACGCGGCTCAACCCGGTGGAACGCGCGGTGGCCATTGGAGCGGCCAGCCTGCTGGTGGTCGCCTTGCCCTTCACCGACGAACTGGGCCTGGGCCTGATTGCGGTTTTCGTCGTCTGGCATGTCTGGCGTAGCCGTGCGCGGTGAATTGACCGCCATCGGCCCGAGGGCGGGCCTCCTACAAGATACCAGGCAGGCAGACTCTCCTGGGAAGGGTCGTTTGTGGGCGCGGCGCCCTCGCCGCGATGGCTTGGGGTTTTGCATTTGAGCGGTCTGGGTATCTGCCTGAGCCTGGCTGCCGCGCTGCAAGGCAGTCCGGTGGTGTTTGTGCCGGTGACCGAATTCACGCTGGCCTGGACCCACTCCATTGAAAAAGTGCGCTGGGAAGAAGACTACGCGGTGCGGCTTGATGCCGCAAGTGGGCAGCCGGTGCTGCACGCCGTGCAGGCTCGCGTGCGCGGCTCTGCTGCCGGCATGGAGCCGCCATTTGACGCGGTGCTGCGCCACGGCTGGTACCAATACACCCCGGCGATCACCACTCCGTCCGGGTTGCGCCTGACCCGTTCGGAATTCACCCCTGATTACGAAACCTGCGTGCCGGGCCGCTGCCAGCCCATGGCCAACTGGATGGCTTCAGACGGCGGCGTCACGCTGCTCAAGGCTTGCCGCCAGCCCACCCGTTAACCCGGAAGCCGGGCTACGGACGCCGCGCAGGCACTGCGCCAAGCACCGGCAAAAACAGCGCCTGCAAATCGTTCAAAAAGTCAAAACCGCGCACACTGGGCCGGACGTGCGTGCCATTCACAATCAGCAAGCCCTGCGCCTGGGCTTGTTGCAAACCGGCTTGCAGGGCCGACAGCGGCATGCCGGTGCGCTCGGCAAACAGGGGCAGCTCGAAGCCGCCGGCCAGCCGCAGCGCGTTGAGCATGAACTCAAACGGCAGTTCGGCGCGCTTGACCTCGACGTCTTGCACCACGCACTGCCCGGCCAGCGCCTGGCTCATGTAAAGCTCGGGGGTGCGGGCGCGCACCTGGCGCACCACCCGGTGGGCAAAACTGAGCTTGCTGTGGGCCCCGGCCCCGATGCCCAGGTAGTCGCCAAACTGCCAGTAGTTCAGGTTGTGCACGCTGGCGTGGCCGGGCAGGGCGTAGGCCGAGACCTCATAGCGCTGCAAGCCGGCCGCGCCGGTCAGGTCGGTGATCAGGTCGAGCATGTCGGCGGCCAGATCGTCCTCCACGGCGGCGGGCGGGAACTTGGCAAAGTAGGTGTTGGGCTCGATGGTGAGGTGGTAAATGGACAAGTGCCGGGGCGCCAGCGCCAGGGCAGTCGCCACATCGCTGCGCAACTGCGCAAGCGTCTGGCCGGGCAGGGCGTACATCAGATCGAGGTTGAAGGTGTCAAAAGCCTGCGCTGCTTCTTCCACGGCCGCGATGGCCTGGGCGCGGTCGTGCACCCGGCCCAGCGTGCGCAAAAAGTCGTCGTTGAAGCTTTGCACGCCGACCGACAGGCGCGTGACGCCGGCGCTGCGGTAGGCCCTGAAGCGGTCTTTCTCGAAGGTGCCGGGGTTGGCTTCCAGCGTGATCTCGGCGTTGGGCGCCAGCCGCAAGCGGGCTCGGAGGCCGGCCAGCAGCTGGTCGATGGCTTGCGGCGAGAACAGGCTGGGCGTGCCGCCGCCCATGAACACGGTTTGCACGCTGCGGCCCCAGATCAGCGGCAGCGCGGCCTCCAGGTCGGCCATCAGTGCGTCGATGTAGCGTTGCTCGGGCAGCTCGGCGGCGCGCATTTCATGCGAGTTGAAGTCGCAATAAGGGCATTTTTTGAGGCACCAGGGCAGGTGCACATAGAGCGACAGGGGCGGCAGCGTCTGCAATTGCAGCGTGCCGGGGCGCATGTAGTGCTGGATGTCGCGTGTCGTGACAGGCGCATCCGTCAAAGAGGTTTCTGGCTGGATCGGGATCATGGCGTGGCTGCGAGATAGCAGGGTTCAATGCGTTTGGTGTGTGCGTGCCGCGCAGCGGCCCGATGGGGCGACCGCCTCATACTGGGGTACCAGAAATCGGCGATCACCCCATCGGGCTGCTGCGCCGACAGGGCGGAGCGCGTGCAAAAGCCTTCTGGGTACCAGAAGCCCAAATAACGATTGGCGACCGATGTTCCTGATCCAGCGTCCAGCGAGGCAGGCCCTTTGGGGGGCTGACGATTTCTGGTACCCCAGTATGAGGAAGCCGCCCAAAGGGCCTGCCTCGCGGGTTTGGGTACGATGGTTTCCGGTATCTGTCTTCTCACAGCCAGCGCTCGCGCATCAAAGCCACCATCGCGGCCGCGGCCCGACCCCGGTGGCTGTTGGCGTTCTTCACTTCCAACGGCAGCTGGGCAAAGGTCTTGCCGAACTCGGGGATGAACATCACCGGGTCAAAGCCAAAACCCTTGGACCCCATCGGCCCCCGGGCAATCTCGCCCACCACCCGGCCCACCGCCACCAGCGGTTCCGGGTCGTCGGCCGAGCGCAGCGCCACCAGCGTGCTGACCATCGCCGCACGCCGGTTGGTCATGCCCTGCATCTGCTCCAGCAGGGCGCGCACGTTGTTGTCGTCGCTCTTGGGGTAGCCGAATTGGGTGGCATAAAAAGCGGTCTGCACGCCCGGCAGACCGCCAAAAGCGTCCACGCACAGACCGGCATCGTCGGCTACCGCGGGCAGGCCGCTGAGCCGGGCGGCGTGGCGCGCCTTGGCCAGCGCGTTTTCAATGAAGGTGTGAAACGGCTCCTCGGCCTCGGGAAGGCCGAGCTGGCCTTGCGGCACCAGCTCAAAACCGAGCGGCGCAAACATGGCGTGCAGCTCGGCCAGTTTGCCGGCGTTGTTGGAGGCCAGAACAATTTTCATGAGCGCGCAGCCCTGGCCAGCGCGGCCTGCTGCAACTGAACCAGTTCGCGAATGCCCTGCTCGGCCAGTGCCAGCAGCGCATCCATTTCGAGGCGGTTGAAGGCGGCGCCTTCGGCCGTGCCTTGCACCTCGACATAGTGGCCGCTGGCGGTCATGACCACGTTCATGTCGGTGTCGCAGGCCGAGTCTTCGGTGTACTCCAGGTCGAGCAGCGGCGTGCCCTGCACGATGCCGACCGAGATGGCGGCCACGGCCTCGCGAATCGGGGATTGGCTGAGCTGGCCCTGGACCAGCAAGCCGTTGACCGCGTCCTGCGCGGCCACAAAGGCGCCGGTGATGGCCGCCGTGCGGGTGCCGCCATCGGCCTGAATCACGTCGCAATCGAGGTGCAGGGTGCGCTCCCCCAGCCGCGTCAGGTCAAACACCGAACGCAGGGCGCGGCCGATCAGGCGCTGGATTTCCTGGGTGCGCCCGCTCTGCTTGCCGCGTGCGGCCTCGCGGTCGCTGCGGCTGTGGGTGGCGCGCGGCAGCATGCCGTATTCGGCGGTGACCCAGCCCTGGCCGCTGCCTTTTTGGTGTGGCGGCACCTTGTCGAGCACCGAGGCATTGCACAGCACCTTGGTGTGGCCAAATTCCACCAGCACCGAGCCTTCGGCGTGCCGGGTGTAGTGGCGGGTCAGGGTGACCGGGCGCAGGGCATTGGCGGCGCGCGCGCCGGTTCGGGCAAATTCAGTCATGTCAGTGGCTGCCTGGTGGGGTGTTGATGGAGAGGTCGGGCGTCAGCCAGGTGAGCGCGAGACAGGTCACGTTGTCGCTGCGCTGGCCTGCCTGTTGCAGCGCCTTGTCAACCAGGGCGGGCACCGCGTTTTCCACGGTTTGTTGACTCAGTTCGGCGACGATGTCCTGTTCTGGCAGACTCGCCCACAAGCCATCCGAGCACAGCATGAGGGTGTCGCCTTGCTGCAAGACCAGCGGGTCGCTGACGCTGAACAGCGGCCGGGTGGGGGAGCCCAGGCAGGTAAACAGCACATGGCGATTGGGCTCAGTCGTTTCGGTCCTGGCCTGGTCGTGAGGATGGCGGCGGCCGTGCTCGATCAGCGAATGGTCCTGGGTGCGGGCCAGCAGCTGGTGCGCACGCACGATGTAAAGCCTGGAGTCACCGCAATGGGTCCAGCGCACCTGGTCCGACTGGATCACCGCCATCACCAGCGTGGTGCGTGGTGTATCGGGCATGGCGCGGTCGGCGGCGTGCTGCCGGAGCGCATCGTGCGCGGCCATCAGGGCTTGGGCCAGAAAATCAGCCGCGTTGTCCAGCTGGGGTTGCGCCATGGTTTGAAACAGGCGAGCCACCGTTTCCATGGCCAAAGTTGCGGCCACTTCGCCATCGGGGTGCCCGCCCATGCCGTCGGCCAGCATCAGCAGCGCGCTGTCGCTGGTGTAGCTGTAGCCCATGCGGTCCTCGTTTTTCTTTCGCCCACCTTGGCGGCTGACCTGGAAAACTGAAAAACGCATCAGATTTTTTTGCCTGTTTCTGTCGATTTGAGAACGTTTTTCCTGGTGCTCTCAAACATGTTGCCGAGTTGGAGCTTGACCTTGTCGCCCACGCTGAGCTGGGTATAGCGGCGGGCGCCGGCGCGGTTCAATTCCTTCTGCAGGGCAAACACGGACTGCGGCCGTTCCAGTGGATCGAGCGCCATGCACCACTGCACGATTTCCACCAGGTCGTCGGAGTAGACGCCCCGAAAACGCTTGATGGTCTGCACGGTCTTGTCTTCGGGCACACGTTGCGGGGCCTCATTGGGCGGGAAGCCGTGCAGGCAGGCAAACATGCAGGCCCCAATGGCGTAAATGTCGGTCCAGGGGCCCATGGTGGTGTCGCGCCGGTACATTTCCGGCGCGGCAAAGCCGGGGGTGTACATGGGGCGCACGAAGTTGCCTTCCTTGGACAGAACCTCGCGTGCCGCGCCAAAGTCGATCAGCACGGCCCGGTTGTCGTCGGTGATGAAAATGTTGGCGGGTTTGATGTCCAGGTGCAGCATCTTGTGCTGGTGAACAATGCGCAGGCCGCGCAGGATTTCATCAAACAGCGAGCGGATCGTGGACTCGCGAAAAACCTTGTCCTTCTTCGGGTCACGCGCCACCACAATGAAGTCCTGCAGGCTGGCGCCCTCCAGAAACTCGGTCACCATGTAGACGGTTTCGTTTTCCCTGAAAAAATTCAGCACGCTGACCACCGAAGGGTGGGAAATTTGCGCCAGCGAGCGCCCCTCTTCGAAAAAGCTTTTCAGGCCCAGCCGGTACAGCGACAGCTTGTCGGGGGCCACTTGCGGCGCCAGCAGACCCGGTTCGCGGCTGACCAGCGAAGACGGCAGGTATTCCTTGATGGCCACCTGCTGCTCATCGGTGCCGGTGGCGAGATAAACCACGCCAAAACCGCCCGCGGCGACCCGGCGAATCACCCGATAGCCACCAATCTGGGTGCCGGGCGGTAGCGGGGACGGTTTGGATTTGGACATGGCTCGAAAGAAACAGGGCTCGGTTTTTGCTGGAACCGGGTGTTATTCTTGCGACCACTTAACACCACAGAAGATTGATATGTCAGTTTACAGCATGACCGGTTATGCCAGTGCCCAGCACAGCGTTGCTGCCGCTTCCCCTGCGGGCGACAGCGCGGCATCGCCAGCCGCCCGGCTGGGTCTTGAAATCCGCTCGGTCAACAGCCGTTACCTTGATCTGACCTTCAAGTTACCGGAAGAATTGCGCAGCTTCGAGCCCGCCTTGCGCGAGTTGCTGGTGCGCCGCCTCAAGCGCGGCAAGGTCGAGTTGCGTGCCGCACTGGAGAGCCATGCCGCCAACCTGGTGGCCGAGCCTTCTACGCGGCTGCTGCAACGCCTCAACACCATCCAGGACAACGTCAGGACCTGGCTGCCGCTGGCGACTCCCTTGAGTGTGGCCGATGTGATTCGCCTGACCGCGGGCAGCACCGGGGCCGAACACGATTGGCAGGCCGAACTGCTGGCGCTGGCCGAGCAGGTGCTGGCGTCACTGTTGGCCGCCCGCGAGCGCGAAGGCGCCCGGCTGGTGCTGATGCTGCAAGACCGCATGGCGCAACTGCGCAGCCTGGCAGCGCAGGCCGGGCCGCTGGTGCCGCAACTGGTGGCGCAACAGCGCCAGCGTTTTCTGGATCGCTGGCGCGAGGCCATGGGCCTGGTCGAGGGCGGTGCCCTGCCCGAAGCGGCGCAGGACCGGGCGCTCGCGGAGGCGACCGCATTTGCCATTCGCATCGATGTGGCCGAAGAATTGACCCGACTGAACTCGCACCTGGACGAACTTGACCGGCTGCTGGCCAAGGGCGGTGAAGTCGGCAAACGGCTCGACTTCCTGATTCAGGAGCTGCACCGAGAGGCCAACACGCTGGGCTCGAAATCGGCGGCGCTGGAACTCACGCACATTTCGGTCGACATGAAGGTGCTGATCGAGCAGATGCGTGAGCAGGTGCAAAACATAGAATAATGGGACTTACGCAAAACCGCCCCAGCGTCGTTGTTCCTTCTTGTCGTACGTCTGTACTGCCTGCGTCGGAACGCCTGGCTGGAACAATTTTGCGCAAGTCCCAAAGAAACACCTTGCCGTCTTTTCAAAGGGCCCCGCCGTGATCGACTACCCCGGAAATCTGTTTGTTGTGGCCGCCCCGAGCGGCGCTGGCAAGTCCAGCCTGGTCAGGGCGCTGCTGGAGCTCGATGCCCTGGTGCGACCCTCGGTGTCGCACACCACGCGGGCACCGCGCGGCCAGGAAAAGCATGGCCGCGAGTACTTTTTTGTCTCCGAGCCCGAGTTTGATGCCATGGTGCAGGGCAACGCCTTTGTCGAGTGGGCGTATGTGCACAATCACCGCTACGGCACCTCGAAAAAAGCCATCGAGGAGCGCATGGCGCAGGGCTCGGACGTGATTCTTGAAATTGACTACCAGGGCGCGCTGCAAATCAAGAAGATTTATGCCAACGCCGTCACCATTTTCATTTTGCCGCCGAGTTGGGACGAGCTGCGCTCGCGCCTGGAGCGCCGTGGCGAAGACGCGCCAGACGTGATCGACACCCGGTTGGAGAATGCCGCCGCCGAGATGGCGCAGGTGTCGCAATTCGACTTCGTTATAATCAACGAGTTGTTTGATCGCGCGGTGTTTGACCTCAAATCCATTGTGCATGCACAGCGACTCAAGTATCTGGCGCAGCGCCGCGCCAGAGCAGACACCTTTCAAGCACTGCATATTGCCTAGTGCGCCCCACCTGGTTTTGGAGAATTCATGGCCCGTATCACTGTTGAAGACTGCCTGTTGCAGATCCCTAACCGCTTTCAGCTGGTGTTGGCGGCATCCTACCGTGCCCGCATGCTGAGCCACGGTCATGCGGCCAAAGTCGAGAGCAAGAACAAGCCCGGCGTGACCGCCCTGCGTGAAATCGCAGCCGGCAAGGTGGGCATCGAAATGCTGAAAAAAGTGCCCCTGTAAAGCGCGCTGCCCGGCACTGTCAAAAAAGCACCGTTCGCGGTGCTTTTTTGTTGCTGGTGCTGAAACCTGCATCTGGCACGCTATATTCATGGCATGTGCGCCGCAACCCGAAAAACCCCGTCAGATTCCACCCAGGGGGCGCCCACGCCCAAGGTGTTGAGCGCTGCCGAGTCGAACGCGGCGGCTGCCAGTTTTGCGCGCCTGACCAGCAAGCTCGATTACCTCAGCGCCAGTGACCTGGCCAGCGTCAGGTCGGCCTACCGGTTTTCCGACGAAGCCCACCTGGGGCAGCTGCGCAACAGTGGTGAACCCTACATCACCCACCCGATTGCCGTGGCGGCCCAATGTGCTGAATGGAAACTGGACGCCCAGGCCTTGATGGCGGCCCTGTTGCACGATGCACTGGAAGACTGCGACGTCACCAAG
The DNA here is from genome assembly GCA_023231075.1 of Rhodoferax sp. Taxonomy (GTDB): domain Bacteria; phylum Pseudomonadota; class Gammaproteobacteria; order Burkholderiales; family Burkholderiaceae_C; genus Rhodoferax. The sequence continues at coordinate 5,390 of JALNWC010000023.1, read as the reverse complement.
CCCGATTTGATCGCGCGTTTTGGCTCACCCGTGGCTGAACTGGTCGATGGCCTGACCAAACTCGAAAAGCTGCAATTCAACACGCGCGAAGAAAACCAGGCCGAGTCATTCCGCAAAATGTTGCTGGCCATGGCGCGTGACGTGCGCGTGATTTTGATCAAGCTGGCCGACCGCACCCACAACATGCGCACGCTGGCAGACGCGCCGCGCGCCAAGTGGGGGCGCATTGCCTCGGAAACACTCGAGGTCTATGCGCCCATTGCCTACCGGCTGGGCCTCAACCAGACTTACCGGGAATTGCAGGACCTGGCGTTTCGCTACCTGCGGCCCTGGCGCTACGCCGTATTGAGCAAGGCGGTGGCCAAGGCCCGCGGGCGCCGCCGTGACCTGATCCAGAAAGTGCAGGCCGACCTGGAAGCCATGTTCGCCCGCCATGGCATGGTGGTGCGGATTGCGGGCCGGGAAAAGACCCTGTATTCGATCTATCACAAGATGACCGAGAAGAACCTGAGCTTTGCCCAGGTGACCGACATCTATGGCTTCCGGGTCATCGTGCCCGGCCTGATTGACTGCTATACCGCGCTGGGGCTGTTGCACCAGCTCTACAAACCGGTGCCGGGCAAGTTCAAGGACCACATTGCCATCAGCAAGATCAACGGCTACCAGTCGCTGCATACCACCCTGGTCGGGCCTTCCGGCATCAACGTCGAGTTTCAGGTGCGCACCGAAGCCATGCATCTGGTGGCCGAAACCGGTGTCGCCGCGCATTGGCTGTACAAGGAAAGCCCGAACGAGGTCAAGGCCAACCCGGATCGCCTGGGGTCCAAGTGGTTGCAGTCGCTGCTGGACATTGGCGACGAAACCCACGATGCTGCCGAGTTCTGGGAGCATGTCAAAGTCGACCTGTTCCCCGATGCGGTGTATGTCTTTACCCCGAAAAGCCGCATCATGGCCATGCCGCGCGGTGCCACCGTGGTCGACTTTGCCTATGCCATTCACAGCAACGTGGGCGACCATGCGGTGGCGGCCAAGGTCAACAACGAGCGGGTGCCGCTGCGCACCGAGGTGAAAAACGGGGATGTGATCGAGGTCATCACGGACCAGGGCTCCTTCCCCAATCCGGCCTGGCTCGGCTTTGTGCGCACGGCGCGCGCGCGTTCCAAAATCCGCCAGCACTTGCGCACGCTGGCACAGGGCGATTCGGAAAACCTGGGTGAAAAAATGCTGGCGCAAGCGCTGCGCGCCGAAGGCATTGAACAGCTCCCCGACGAGCAGGGTCCGATGGCCGAGGTCTGGGACAAGCTGTTGCGCTTCAGCGGCAACCGCACCCGCTCTGATTTGCTGGTCGAAATTGGCCTGGGCCGACGCATTGCCAGCATTGTGGCCAAGCGCTTGACCAAGTTGCTGTCCGATACGGGCGCAAAACCCAACCCCCTGCTGCTCACGCGCGAGCGCTTTACCGCGGGCGAGTCGCTGGCGCAGGGCAGCGTGACCATTGACGGCAGTGAAAACACCTCGGTGCGTTTTGCCCCCTGCTGCCGCCCCATTCCGGGCGATGCCATCGTGGGTTATCTGGGGCGGGGCGAAGGCCTGACCATCCACCACAGCGATTGCCCGGTGGCCGTCAAGCTGAAAAACAAGGACAGCGAACGTTTTATTGCGGTCGAGTGGTCGGAAGAACCCGTGCGAAGTTTTGATACCGGCATTGTGGTCACGGTCAACAGTGGCAAGGGCGGCGTGCTCGCCAAAGTGGCTGCGGCGCTGGCCGCTGCCGAGGTCGATATCACCCAGGTCAACATGGCCGACGAGTCACCCCAGGGCGCCATTGACATGAAGTTCATCATTACCGTGCGCGACGTGCATCAACTGGACCACGCGCTGCGCAATTTGCGCCATACATCGGTGGTGCTCAAGGCGCAACGCAGCAAAAATTACAATTGACCGGGTGGCGGCGGGCCTTGGCCTTTGCGCCATTCCGGCAAATTATGGCGATGACGCCAAAAGCGGCCCAGCAGCGGCTTGACGCTGGTGCCATGCACGAAAATGGACAGGGTCACCACAATCAGCGTCAATTGCATCAGTTCCAGCGCCAGGCCTTCGGGCAGGCCATGCTGGATGGCATACATCAGGTAGTACAGCGAGCCAATGCCGCGCACGCCAAACCAGGCCACCAGACTGCGTGTGGTCCACGGGGTGCGGGTGCCCATCAAGCCCGCCAGGACGCTGACGGGGCGCACGACGGCAAAGACAAACAGCGCCAGCGCCACGGCGCGCCAGCTCCAGGAATCAAGAAACAGCGAACCACCGATCAGCAGCACCAGCATCAGTTCCGAGAGCCGTTCCAGATGCTCCTTGAAGACCAGCGCTTGCGCACTGATGGTTTCCGTGGCGGCCTGGGGGGCTGCCGCGGGGCCGACTGGTTCAAGATCCGGGTCTGCTTGTTGAGCCAGGTCAGGTGGACACGCGTTGAGCTGCCTGACCTCGGTCTGGCGTAGCGCCACGGCTGCAAAAAAGACCGCCAGAAAGCCCCAGGCATTCACCACCACACTCAAACCATAGACCACGCCGATCAGCCCCAGCCCGAGAAAGTCGTTCATGAGGGTCTGGGTCGGCGCCAGTCGGCGCAACTTGCGGCCGCCATGAGCCAATGCCACGCCCGCTGCGACCCCGATGGCAATGCCCGCTGCCGTGGCCCACAGCACATCGACCAGCACCCAGCGCAGGCCGGAGTCACCCAGCTCGTGCAGCCCGAGCAGGCCCAAGCCCAGCATGACAAACGGAAAAGCGCTGCCGTCGTTCATGCCGGCCTCGCAGGTCAGGGTGAAACGCAGTTGGTCGCGGTCCCCTGGGTGACGGGTCTGCACGTCGGTTGCCAACACCGGGTCGGTGGGCGACAGGATGGCGCCCAACAAAATACCGGCACCCAGGGGCAGGCCCAAGGCGTAACAGGCAAAGGCCGCGATCAGCCCGACACTCGCCACCATTGACACCGAAGCCAGCAAAATCGGGGCGCGCCAGCGCGTCAGGCTGACCGGCACCGGCATCTTGACGCCGGCAGAAAAAAGCGAGATCAGCACCACCACTTCGGTCAACACTTCCATCAGTGCAGATTCCTTGAGCGGATTGAAGTGAAAGAAGCCAAACACCGTTGGCCCGACCAGCAAACCCACGCCCAGATAGACAATGGCCGGCGTCACGGGCAGGTTTTTGAACAGGGCGGCGGTCAGGCCCCGGGTGAGCAACAGACCGCCCACCAGTAAAAACCACAGGGCGTTCGTCATGGCGTTGGATGGTGAGTTGGCACAGCTGACTGTACACCGTGCGCTGGTGTTTCAGTCGTTTCTGAAAGTTGGGTACCATTCATCTTTGCCAAACGTTTTTCGCCATGCCTGAAATCAGCTCTTCCCTGTTCTGGATCGCGGTGCTCCAGATCATCGCCATCGACATCATGCTCGGTGGCGACAACGCCGTGGTCATTGCCCTGGCCTGTCGCAAACTGCCCCCTGAACAACGCCGACAAGGCATCTTCTGGGGCGTGATCGGCGCCATCGGCCTGCGCGTGGTGATGATTTTCTTTGCCCTGCAACTGCTGGCCCTGCCTTACCTCAAGATCGTCGGTGCGCTGCTGTTGCTGTGGATCGGCATCAAGCTGCTGCTGCCCGAGCATGATGATGAACACGGCAACATCGACGGCGGCATCACCCTGATGGCCGCCATCAAGACCATTGTGGTGGCCGACGCCGTGATGAGCCTGGACAACGTCATTGCCGTGGCCGGTGCCTCGCACGGCTCCATGGTGCTGGTCAGCTTCGGCATTCTGGTGTCGATCCCGATCGTGGTCTGGGGCAGCAAGCTGGTGTTGACCCTGATGGACCGCTTCCCCATTGTGATCACGTTTGGCGCTGCGCTGCTGGGCTGGATCGCCGGCGGCATGCTGCTGACCGACCCGGCCATGCCGCCCGCGGTGGCCGCCAGCGTGCCCTACGCCAGCCAGGTTTTCGCCGCCACAGGCGCGCTGCTGGTGGTGCTGGTGGGCAAATGGCTGGGCAGCCGGCGCAAGCCCGCCCGGGCCATGGAACTGTCGTCCGAGTCCGTCAACCCGAAACACTGAGGAACATCGCCATGAACACTGCCTGGCTCATCGCCGTTGACGGCTCGGAACCGTCGCTCAAAGTCATCGACTACGTCATCACCGAGGCCGCCAGCCGGGCGACCCCGCCGCAACTGTTTCTGGTCAATGTGCAGGCACCGCTGTCAAGCGACATCACCCGCTTCATCGACGAAAAAGTGGTGGAAGACTTCCACCGCGAAACGGGCGCCGCCGCGCTGGCGCAAGCCCGGCAAAAGCTCGACGCTGCCGGGTTGGCCTACTCGGCCCACATCATGATGGGCGAGACCGCGCCGACCCTGATCGAATTCGCCACTGACAAAGGCTGCCGCCTGATCATCATGGGCGCGCGCGGCCTGGGCAGTGTCGGCGGCCTGCTCATGGGCTCGGTCGCCACCAAGGTGGTGAAGCTGTCCACGGTGCCGGTGCTTGTGGTCAAGTGAGTCCGGGGGCCTGGTTGAACGGGAACACCATGAGCATGAGGCTTTCGCTTTTCGGCCGGCTTAAAGAAGGGGGCTGCCTCGCCTTGCTCGCGATGACGATCGTCGCTTGTACCACCCGACCCGTTGAAGTGCCGCGCCCTGTGCCGACCCCCATGCTGGAAAAACACCATGTTGAGTTGGGAGGGGGCGTCAGCGTCAATTACCAGATCGAGCGCAAAATTTCTGCTGTCAATAACGTGAGCTGCTACGCCTTTGTTTCAGGCACGCTGAACAATGATTCAAGCCAGATTCTGAGCCGTCGCACCGTCATCGATTTCAATTTTTTCAGTGGCGGCAAGCAGTCCTTCCGTGACCTGAGCTCGCCTGTGGCCGATGTCCCCTTGGGTGGCCGTGCCATGTTTGAAATGGTGGTTTCACCCGTGCACCGGGACGGTTGTATCAACTACGACCGCATCGAGGTGTCGCTGCGCAAAGTCGTTGTGAATTGAGCGGGCTGAATCTGCACTTGCCATGTGTATCCGATCAGGTTGACAGCTTGGCCGACCCCAACTTCCCGCTCCGACTCGGCCGCATGCCCGACACGCTGGAACGGGTGGTGGGGCCTAAGCCAACGCTAAATCGTTTGTATCTTGAACGCCTGTTGCTGAATCCACAAATGAAAACGAGGCTCTTACAAATCGGTGGCGCTGGTGCCACCAGTCAGTGCTCAAGACGAGTTTGCAACACGACTTTCAACGGTGCAGAAAATGAAAAACAGCCATAAGCAATCGCTTTGTGAAATCGACACCCTCTTCGCTTCCCTCCAACACCGCGCTTTCGCTGGTGAACTTTGAATGGCT
>JALNWC010000022.1 GCA_023231075.1 Rhodoferax sp. | reverse complement strand
GCTGCCAGTTGCGGGCACCCAGCGCCTTGATGACGCGGTTGAACGAGGTCAGGGCCAAGCTGGTCAGCAACACAAAGGCAGCGAAACCCACCAGAATAAATGGCCTTTTCAAAATGTCCCGGCCGATGTCGGCCAGATCAAACGCCATGTCGAAACCGCTGTAGCTCAGCAAGTGCAACAGCGCATAAAAGTATGTAAACAAGCCCAGCATGCGACGAAACCGTGCCAACGCCGACGCCCCCGTGAGCACACGCAAGGGCGTCACGGCCAACACCACACACAGCAGGCGCAAGGTCCAGTCACCGGTCGCCCGGATCAAGGCCTCAGCCGGGTTGGCTCCCAGTTGGTCCCACACCGCAGCCCACAGCAAATTCACAAAAGGCAGCAAGGCCAAAACAAAAACCAGCGGCTTGGCATACCTGTGTCGGCCGTACTCGGCAAAAGCGCGGGCTACGGCTTGGCCGGGGTGCATCAAAAATTCTTTTTCAGGTCCATGCCGACATACAACTGCCCCACCTGAGCCTCGTAACCATTGAACATCAGCGTCTTGCGTTTCTTGGCGAACAAGCCGTCTTCGCCGATACGGCGCTCGGTGGCCTGGCTCCAGCGTGGGTGGTCCACATCCGGATTCACGTTGGAATAAAAACCGTATTCGCTGGCGGCCGCCTTGTTCCAGGCCGTGGCGGGTTGCTTCTCGGTGAACCGGATTTTGACCAGGCTCTTGCCGCTTTTAAAACCGTATTTCCACGGCACCACCAAGCGCAGCGGGGCCCCATTTTGCTTGGGCAACACTTCACCATACATGCCAAACGCCAGCAGCGTCAGCGGGTGCATGGCCTCGTCCATGCGCAAGCCTTCCACATAGGGCCAGTCCAGCACCCTGGAGCCCACGCCCGGCATGGTTTGAGGGTCGGAAAGGGTCACAAACTCGACATACCGGGCGCTCCCCAACGGCTCCACTTTCTTGATCAATGCAGACAGTGAATAGCCCACCCACGGAATCACCATCGACCAGCCTTCGACGCAGCGCAAGCGGTAGACACGCTCCTCCTGTGCACTGAGTTTGAGCAAGTCTTCCAGCGCATGGCGCCCCGGCTTCCTGACCAGGCCTTCAATCTCGACCGACCAAGGGGTTGTTTTGAGGGTATGCGCATTTTTGGCAGGATCAGCTTTGTCGGTGCCAAATTCATAAAAGTTGTTATAGCTGCTGGCGAGCTTGTACTCGGTCACTTTTTCCGGACTCAGTGCCCCTGCCACTGACGATCTGGACCTGGCAAGTGCGGCGTGTTGACCCGGCGCAGCCCGATCTTGTGCCAGCGCCTCACGGGAAGCCCACGAGGCCAACGCGGCGCCGGCGACACCACCGGCCATCAAACGCATCAGGCTGCGTCGCGACTGGTAGGCAGATTCAGGTGTGATTTCGCTTGAAAGGGGATGAATAAACCCTTGGCCGTCGGTTTTGATAAGCATGGTGATTCCTTTGTGTCTTTTAGTCGGGCGATGTTAGGCCTTCTTACAAAAACCTGTGCAAGACACAAAAAATAACGCTTTGAAGAAAAAAAGGCAACAAAAAAGCCTCGAAGTATCGCTACCTGGAGGCCTTTGCACTGTGTAATGGTGCCGATTATCGGATTCGAACTGATGACCTACCGCTTACAAGGCGGTTGCTCTACCAACTGAGCTAAATCGGCACGGGGCGTATTTTACATGGCAGATTCACGCCAAATTCATCCCCAATCAAGGCTTATTTGATGCGGGTGAGCGTGGGCCGTCCACCTGTTTTGGTCTTGACTGCCCGTTTTTTCACTGATTTTCCCGCCTCGGGCGTGGCCGCGACCGGCACGCTGGTCAGATGCGACGGCGCCGGTTCAGCGCTGCCATCCTGATGCTGCAAGTCGTCTTCTTGTGACGAGTCGGCCTGATCAAGCCCCTGGGCCTGCAGACTGGCTTTTGGAAAGGCCATGCCCTGCCCATTTTCACGGGCAAAAATGGTCAGCACCCGGTCCACCGGCACCATCACATCACGCACCACACCGGCAAACCGGGCCTTGAACGCCAGATAGTCGTTGCCAAGTTGCAGGCTGGTGGTCGAGTCATAGCTGATGTTGAGCACAATTTCGTCATCCTTGACGTACTCACGCGGTACCCGAACGCTGGCGTCAACCCACACCGTCACATAAGGCGTCAGGCCGTTGTCTGTACACCACTCGTGCCAGGCACGGATCAGGTAGGGCTGGGACGGGGTCAATTCCGGAGATGGCTTCATGATGGCGTTAGCATCGCCGCTTATTTGCGCATGACTTTTTCAGACGGCGTGAGCGCCTCAATGTAGGCGGGGCGCGAAAAAATGCGCTCCGCATACTTGAGCAAGGGGGCCGCGTTTTTGCTGAGTTCAATGCCGTAGTAGTCGAGACGCCAAAGCAGCGGCGCAATGGCCACGTCCAGCATCGAAAAACCCTCGCCCAGCATGAACTTGTTTTTCAGGAATACAGGTGCCAGCTGGGTGAGTCGGTCACGAATGTGGGCACGGGCCTTTTCCAGCGCCTTTTCGTTGGTCTTGGCAGTACGGGATTCGAGCGTGATCACATGGGTGAACAGCTCTTTTTCAAAGTTCAGCAAAAACAACCTGACACGTGCCCGGTCAACCGGGTCACCGGGCATCAACTGGGGATGCGGAAAGCGCTCGTCGATGTACTCGTTGATGATGTTGGATTCATACAGGATCAAGTCGCGTTCGACCAGAATCGGCACCTGGCCATAGGGGTTCATGACATTGATGTCTTCGGGTTTGTTGTACAGGTCAACGTCACGAATCTCGAAGTCCATGCCTTTTTCAAACAGGACAAAACGGCAGCGGTGGGAGAAAGGGCAGGTTGTACCCGAATAAAGCACCATCATGGTGGAGGCTCCTAAAAAAGTAAAAGCGGGCGGCGGTTAGGCGGCCCACTCAAAAGAGTCTGCGAGACGCCGATCAAGGTGCCCCCCAAACTGGCAGATGGTGCTATTTGATGTCTTTCCAATAGGCTTTGTTCAGCTGCCAGGTCAGAAAGATCAAACCAGCCAGGAAGATCAATACCCACAGGCCGATGGTTTTACGCGTGGTTTGGGCGGGTTCGGCCATCCATTGCAGGTAGTTGACCAGATCGCCAACCGTTTGATCGTATTGCCCCGGGGTCATGCTGGCCTGCATGTCCCACAACACATGCGGCATGGCCACGTTCGGAAAAACGTGGTTATTCCAACCCGTGGGCTTGGTGTCGTCCTTGTAAAAGCCGCGCATGTACGAGTAGAGGTAGTCGGTACCGGTCCCGCCGGCACCGGCACGCGAACGGGCAATCACGGTCAGGTCAGGCGGATTGACACCAAACCAGGCTTTGGCCTGTTGTGGATCAATGGCCGCCTTCATGGTGTCGCCAATTTTGCTGTTGGTGACCAGCAAGTTGTCCTTGATCTGCTCTTGGGTCAGGCCAATATCGGTCAGGCGGGTGTAGCGCATGAAAGCAGCGGAGTGGCAGCTCAGGCAATAGTTGACGAAAACTTTGGCACCACTTTGCAGCGCCGCCATGTCATTGATCTTGTTGGGCGCCTTGTCCCAGACCGGACCGCCCACATTGGCTTGTACCGCACCGGCCAGACCCAGTGCCATGGCCATGCCGAGAATGATTTTTTTTGTAAAACCCATGATTTTCATGTTGCGTTCTCCAGTTCAATGGGCCGTGTAATTGACGCGGCTGGGCACTTGTTTGAAGGTCCCCAGGCGGCTCCACCAGGGCATCAGCAGAAAAAAGCCGAAATAGAACAAGGTGCCAAACTGGGAAATACGACCCGCAATCACCGACACGGGTTGCGTTCCCAGGTAACCGATCACGAAAAAGTTGATGACGAAAGCGGCATACAAGGCCTTGTGCCAGGTGGGACGGTAGCGAATGGACTTGACCGGACTGTTGTCCAGCCAGGGCAGGAAGAACAAGATCACGACACCGCCCCCCATGGCGACCACGCCCCAGAATTTGGCATCAATGGCCGTCATCATGGCCACCAAAACGAGTGCGCCGACCACAATGGCGCCCTTGAACAGGCGAGGTGTCCTGATTTTGACAACGGCCAGCACCGCCCCCGCCAGCACGCAGGCCATCAGCACGTACATCATCTCGGTGGTGACGGCACGCAACAGGGTGTAAAAAGGCGTGAAGTACCAGACGGGCGCAATGTGCAAAGGCGTCTGGAACGGATCAGCCGGAATGAAGTTGTTGTATTCCAGGAAATAGCCGCCCATTTCCGGCGCAAAAAACACGATGGCCGAAAACACGAACAAGAACATGCTGACCGCGAAAACGTCGTGCACCGAGTAATACGGATGGAACGGGATGCCGTCGAGCGGAATGCCGTTGGCGTCCTTGGTCGCCTTGATCTCGATGCCGTCCGGGTTGTTGGAACCCACCTCATGCAAGGCGATGATGTGCGCCACCACCAGGCCCAGCAGCACCAGCGGCACGGCGATGACGTGGAAGCTGAAGAAACGGTTCAGGGTGGCATCACCCACCACAAAGTCGCCACGAATCAGCAAGGCCAGATCGGGGCCGATGAATGGAATGGCCGAGAACAGGTTCACAATCACCTGCGCGCCCCAGTAGCTCATCTGGCCCCAGGGCAACAGGTAGCCCATGAAGGCTTCGGCCATCAAGGCCAAAAAGATGCCGCAGCCAAACAGCCAGATCAGCTCACGTGGCTTGCGGTAGCTACCGTACATCAGGCCGCGGAACATGTGCAGGTACACCACCACAAAAAAGGCGGAGGCGCCGGTGGAGTGCATGTAGCGAATCAACCAGCCCCAGGGCACATCACGCATGATGTATTCCACCGAGCCGAAGGCCAGGGCGGCATCCGGTTTGTAATGCATCACCAGGAAAATGCCCGTGACGATCTGGATCACCAGCACCAACAGGGACAGGGAACCAAAAATGTACCAAATATTGAAGTTTTTGGGCGCGTAATATTCACTCATGTGCTCTTTGAAGAGCTTGGAGAGCGGGAAGCGGTTGTCAATCCAGTTCAGGGTTTTGGCACCAGCCGAGGCATTGGGGGAGATTTCGTGAAAAGTAGCCATGTTGATGGTCCTTAGGCTTTTTTGTCTTCACCAATGAGCAACTTGGTGTCTGAAAGGTACATGTGCGGCGGCACTTCGAGGTTATCGGGTGCCGGCTTGTTTTTGAATACCCGACCCGCAAGGTCAAAAGTGGAGCCGTGGCAAGGGCAGAAAAAGCCACCTTGCCAGTCGTCGGGCAATGAGGGCTGGGGGCCGACCTTGAACTTATCCGAAGGAGAACAACCCAAATGGGTGCAGATACCGACCACCACCAGATATTCCGGCTTGATGGAACGGGTTTCGTCTTTACGGGCGTACTCGGGAGCCTGTTCTGTCGGTTTGCGCTGCGACAGGGGGTCAGCCAACTGGTCATTGTGCTTGGGCAAAGCCGCCAACTGCTCGGGCGTGCGGCGCACGATCCAGACCGGTTTGCCACGCCACTCGACCGTCATTTTTTCACCCGGCTTCAGGGCTGAAATGTCGGCCTCAACCGCTGCGCCAGCAGCTTTGGCTTTTTCAGAAGGCAGAAAGGAGCTCACAAAGGGAACGGCTGCGGCGATACCGCCTACTGCACCAGCACAACCAGATGCAATCAGCCAGGTCCTTTTACTTGGGTCGTTGGGGCCGCTCGCGGCAAGCGTTTCACTCATGAGAATCCTCAATGGAAAAGATGGAGTCAGTAAAAACCCTAGATTCTAACGGAGCCATTTGACTCAAATTAATTGCGCTCCGTCTCTGGAGCCCCCGAGATGAGCCGCTGCGCCACGCGAATGGCTTCGATCAGGCTGGAAGCATCTGCCTTGCCGGTACCGGCAATGTCAAAGGCGGTGCCATGATCCGGACTGGTTCGCACCAGCGGCAAGCCCAGGGTGACGTTGACGCCCTTGTCCACCCCCAGGTACTTGACAGGAATCAGGCCCTGATCATGGTACATGGCCAGCACCACATCAAATTCGCCGAAGTGGCCAGAGCGCGCCCGTGCGCGCATGAACACCGTGTCCGGGGCCAGCGGGTCGCTGGCCAGCACGCCCCGGGCACGCGCGGCCATCACGGCGGGCCCGATGATGTCCAGCTCTTCGCGACCAAACAGCCCCCCTTCACCGGCGTGCGGATTCAGGCCCGCCACGCCAATCCGGGGGGCGCGCCCCAGGATGGCCTGCAGGGAACGGTGCGTGATCAACAAGGACTCCAGCACCTGGTCATAGGTGACTGCGGCCAGGGCCTGGCGCAGGGACACATGGATGCTGACCAGCACCACACGCAACTCGTCGTTGGCCAGCATCATGCGTACCGGCAGCCGGGCCACCGAGGTCTTGAGATGTGCGGCGGCCAAGGCCTGCAGCAGTTCGGTGTGGCCCGGGAAATCGTCATAGGGCGGGCCCGCCAATGACAACGCGGCCTTGTTCAAGGGCGCGGTGACGATGGCGGCCACCTCGCCACGCAAGGCGGCATTGGCGGCCCAAATCACACAATCGCCCGCAAGCTGCCCTGCGCTGGCGCTGACCCGGCCAAATGCGGCGGGTGGGGCGCCCGCCAAAGCCGCCGAGCTGATTTGCCACACCGGGATACAGCGCGGGGGACAGCCCAGCGCCTCTTGCGCACTGGCCAGGACGGCCACAGGCAGAGCCACCCCGGCCCCGGCCACAACAGCGGCCGCCCGGCGCAGCGTGGCAACATCGCCCGCCACAAAACAGCCGCGGGTGAGATCAGGCGCATCGCGAAATGCTTTGACTATGGTCTCGGGACCAATGCCGGCGGGGTCACCCAGGGTAATGGCAATGGGCAACGGACGGGTTGATTCAGTCATGTCAGGCGGGGTTGTCAATGTCAATGAATTCATGCGCCAGGCCAAGTTGGGCGGCCACATGGGCAGCCACGGCGGGCGCACCGTAGCGCTCGGTGGCATGGTGACCACAAGCCAGGTAAGCGACCCCACATTCACGCGCGTAGTGGGCTTGCGGTTCGGAAATTTCTCCCGTGATGAAGGCGTCGGCGCCGGCAGCAATGGCGGCCTCAAAGTAACTTTGCGCACCCCCACTGCACCAGGCGATATGTCGAATCACCTTGTCCGGGTCTCCCACCAGCGCAACCGGGCGCAGAAGTACGCTTTGGATGTGCCCGGCCAGGTGCTGCGGCGACGCAAAGGACTGGCCATCGAGGCGCTGCCCCAGGCTGCCAAGCGCTTGCTCGCCAAACTGCGACTGCGCCACAAAATCCAGTTGCATGGCGAGTTGCGCGTTGTTGCCCAAGGTGGGGTGCGCATCCAGCGGCAAGTGGTAGGCAAACAAATTGATGTCATGCGCCAGCAGCAACGCCAGCCGCTGCTTCATCCATCCTGTGACGCAGCCATCCTGGCCTCGCCAGAACAGGCCGTGATGAACCAGGATGGCGTCCGCCTCGGCGGCGATGGCGGCTTCGATCAGGGCACGGCTGGCGGTGACCCCCGAGACAATTTTGCCCACTTTCGCCCGGCCCTCCACCTGCAGGCCATTGGGTCCGTGGTCTTTAAAACGCTCTGGTTGCAACAGCGCGTCCAGGGCACGCAATAGTTCAGCTCGTTCGCACATGTCCGGGTCAGGGCCTTTAGAAAAGCTTGCGGGTCAAACCACTCGCATCACGACGTGCGCTGACCCCAACGGGTTAGTCCTAATAAATTCAATCTTTGCAAATCATGAGAAGCATCACAAGTGCGCAGTTGCCTTGGCTCCTTCCCCCGCTGGGGGAAGGCGGGGATGGGGGCTGCCGCCTTAGATTTGACATCGCTGGCAAACCCGCCCCCACCCCAACCCGCCCCCCAAAGGGGGAGGGAGCAAGTCAGAGTCCGCTGCTTGCGGCTCGTCCGGCTTAGGAACTCGATCATACGCGGACAGGGCCGGGGGCAGACCACTGGCCAAATATGGGGGCATGCAGCCATGATCCGGCCTTGAACTGGGTCGGAACACCTACAATTTATCAACTTATTGCTGTTTCACTTTCACCAAGCATCATGCTTGCCTTGTCATGAAAAGATTCTGGTTGTTGTTTTCCCAATCGGTCACGGTGCTGCTGGCCACCTATTTCGTGGTGCTGACGCTCAAACCCGGCTGGCTGGAGGGGATCCACGTCCAACCCGTCTCCGTCGCATTGCTTGAAGCGCCTACAGGGGTGGCGACGGCGGTGCCCGCAGGCAGTTTTCGACTGGCGGCACAAAAGTCGTCCTCGGCCGTGGTCAGCATCAATACCAGCAAAAATGCCCGATCGGGCCCGCACAACAGCGACCCCTGGTTCAGGTTCTTTTTTGGTGACCAGGACAATGCGCCCCAGGTCGGCCTGGGCAGTGGCGTGATCGTGAGCGCCAGCGGTTACATCCTGACCAACAACCATGTGGTGGAAAGTGCGGACGAGATTGAAGTCATCCTCAACGACAGTCGGCGGGCTGCCGCCAAAGTGATTGGCACCGACCCGGACTCGGACCTGGCCGTGCTCAAAATTGAATTGGACCGCTTGCCGGTCATGGTACTGGGCAACTCTGACAGCCTGCAGGTTGGTGACCAGGTGTTGGCCATTGGCAACCCGTTTGGCGTCGGCCAGACGGTGACCAGCGGCATCGTCAGCGCGCTGGGCCGCAACCAATTGGGCATCAACACCTTTGAGAACTTCATCCAGACCGACGCCGCCATCAACCCGGGTAACTCGGGGGGCGCCTTGGTGGACATCAACGGCAACCTGCTGGGCATCAACACCGCCATTTACTCGCGTTCGGGGGGCAGCATGGGCATTGGCTTTGCCATTCCGGTGTCTACCGCCAAAATGGTGCTGGAGGGCATTATCAAAGACGGCCAGGTGACGCGCGGCTGGATCGGCGTGGAACCCAATGAGCTCACGCCAGAACTGGCGCAAACCTTTGGCGTGGCAGCACAGCAGGGGGTCATCATTACCGGCGTGCTGCAGGACGGACCGGCGGCACAGGCCGGCATGAAGCCTGGCGATGTGGTCACCAAGATAGGTGACCGGGAGATTCGCAACGTGGCCGAATTGCTGACCCATGTGGCAGCGCTGAAGCCGGGCTCAGCAGCGTCTTTTGAGGTTCAACGCGCCAAGGGAAAAACGACCCTGCAGGTCACGCCGGGCGTGCGCCCCAAAGCACGTCGCCAAGCGCAATGAGGGCCAGTACAAGCGGGCTTGATCGCTGCTAGCTCACGCTGCTGCTCGTTTCTGAACTGTCATCCGGTTTCTTGGTGTGCCGGATGAAAATTTGCGCAGCCCAGATGCCAACTTCGTACAGCAGGCACATCGGAATCGCCAGGGACAGTTGCGACACCACGTCGGGCGGTGTCACGATGGCCGCAATGATGAAGGCCAGCACGACAAAATAACCGCGAAACTCCTTGAGTTTTTCAATGCTGAAAATGCCCATGCGCGCCAGCACCACCACGACCACCGGCACTTCAAACGCCATGCCGAAAGCAAGAAACATCGACAACACGAAACCCAGGTAAGCCTCAATGTCGGGCGAGGCCGTGATGCTGGCGGGCGCAAAACTCTGGATGAAGGCAAAAACCCGACCAAAAACGAAGAAGTAGCAAAACGCCACGCCAATAAAAAATAGCCCGGTGCTGGAGACCACCAGCGGCAGCACCAGTTTTTTCTCGTGCGAGTACAGGCCCGGCGCCACAAATGCCCACAACTGGTACAGCACCACGGGCAAGGCAATCATGAAGGCCGCCATCAATAACACCTTGAGCGGCACCATGAAAGGTGAAATGACCGACGTCGCGATGAGCGTGGCGCCCTTGGGCAAATGGGCAACCAGGGGGGCCGCCATCAGGTCGTACAAAGCACCGGGGCCGGGGTAGATACCCAGCGCCACAGCCACCACCGCCACCGCAACGAACGCCTTGACCAAACGGTCACGCAATTCAACCAGGTGCGCCACAAAAGGCTGTTCGGAGCCAGCCAACTCGTCGTCTTTTTTGGGGGAATCAGTCATCAATCGAATTGGGTGGGTCGGAACCGTGCCACCCGGGCCGCACCCGACAAGGCTTTGGTGCGCACGCCGGTACGGGCTTTGAACCAATGGGGTGTGGCCCCTTGTTTAAGACGCCAGTTTTTCTTGGGGTGCCGGTACTCGGGCACGGGCTCAGGCAGGGCGAGTTGATAGTCAGAACCCGGCCCGTCAGCCACCTGGGTCGCGTCGGCCCAGGTTTTCTCAAAGTCTGCCGCACTGGTTTGCATCGACTGGCTGACGTCCTTGGCCACACTCTCGACGCTGTCCTTCATTTTCTTGAGTTCGTCCAGCTCCATGGAGCGACTGACCTCGGCCTTGACTTCACTCACATAACGTTGCGCCTTGCCAAGCAGGGTGCCCACCGTGCGCGCCACCCGCGGCAATTTTTCAGGGCCAATGACGATCAGTGCCACGGCACCGATCATGACCAGCTTGGAAATACCGAGATCAATCATGTCGGCCTTGCGCCAGACCACCCGCGGCCAACCGTGCGCTCATCACGACTTTTGCTTGGCTTCCACGTCGATCGTGGTTTTTTCGGCAGCGCCAGCATTGCTGACCTTTGCCGCATCAGCCGCCTTGTCTTCAGACGCAGCGCCAGCTTCTTTCATGCCGTCCTTGAACCCCTTGACGGCACCACCCAGGTCGCCACCAAGATTTTTGAGCTTTTTGGTGCCAAACACCATGATGACAATCAACAGAACAATCAACCAATGCCAAATAGAAAATGAACCCATCGTGCTCTCCTAAAGAATGAGCGGATTTTAAGGGGCGCACCTGATGGGCGCACCCGACAAGCAAAATTTAACCTCGCGACCAGGGGCGCGGGCCACCTATCACGTGCACATGCAAGTGGTGCACCTCTTGTGCGCCTTCGGCCCCGGTATTGGCCAGCATCCGAAATCCCCCCTCCGGGTAGGGATTACAGCCTTCTTGCAGGGCCAGCTTGGGAAGCAACACCATCATGCGCCCCATCAGTGGGGCATGCTCTTCGGTGAGCAGCGCCATGGACGGGATGTGCAACTTGGGAATGATCAGGAAATGCACCGGCGCCCACGGGTGGATGTCGTGAAACGCATACAACTCGTCGTCCTGATAAACCGGTTTGGACGGGATTTTCCCGGCAACAATTTTGCAAAACAGGCAGTCCGGGTCACTCGGAACCACATACTCGATCATGCGGAAATCTCCATCGGTAAACCTTTGTTCATGCGCACCATGCCGGAAACAATGCGGTACAAAAACCAGACTGAAATGGCCAGCCAGGCCAGCCAACCCGGCAGGAAAAACAGCAACCACAGAGGCGCCGTGACCAAATACAGCAGCGCCGCAATGATGACGGTACGGATGCGCCAATTGAAGTGCGAAGCATGCCAGGTGCCTTCGGCGTCGCCACGCTTGACCAGATCGATGACCAGCGCAACGATGAGCAGCATCGGGCCGAACTGCCCCCCGGGAATCAGGGCAGCCACCGCCACGATCAGGTGCAAAACATAGCTGACCGTGCCCCAAGCATTGAGTCCGTTGAGCGTCTGCAGGTCCAGCTCGCGCCAAACTGGTTCGCCCTTGGGCGTTTCCGGCGTGGTGAAGTCCTGGGTCATGACGCGCTTCCCGACGCCTGCACTTCGCGCCCCTCGAGCTTGCGCATGGCCTTTTCTTCGAGGCCGCTGGTGCCTTCACGGCGCACCAGTTCGGCGATCACATCTGCAGGACTCAGACCGTAATGGGCCAGCGCAATCATGCTGTGAAACCACAGGTCGGCCACTTCATAGACGATCTTGGTTTTGTCGCCGCCGTGGTCAGCGTCTTTGGCCGCCATCACCACCTCGGTGGCTTCCTCGCCGATCTTTTTCAAAAAAGCGTCCGGGCCTTTGTGCAACAGGCGGGCCACATAGCTGGCCTCCGGGTTGCCGCCATGGGCGGGCAGTCGGGACGCAATGACAGCGGCCAGCGCCGCCAGCGAATCAGCAGAGTTTGGATCAGGGCGCATCAAACTTTGTAAATGGTTAGAGGGTCTTTCAGGACCGGGTCAACGACTTTCCAGGCGCCATTGTCATACACCGTGTAAAAACAACTGTGACGACCGGTATGGCACGCCAGGCCCGGCGTGTGGCCGGTCTGGGTCACCTTGAGCAAGATCACGTCACTGTCGCAGTCCAGGCGAATCTCATGGACGGTTTGCACATGGCCGGATGCCTCCCCTTTGAACCACAGCTTGTTGCGAGAGCGGCTGAAATAGACCGCGCGCCCCAATTCAGCCGTTTTTTGCAAAGCTTCGCGGTTCATCCAGGCCATCATGAGCACATCGCCCGTGCCCTGCTCCTGCGCGATGGCTGGAATGAGGCCTTGTGCATCCCATTTGAGTGTGTCTAACCAGTTCATGGCCAGATTGTCGATGATTTAACAAGCCAATAATCAGAGTCTGACCGGAATGCCGCGCGCCGCCATATGGGCTTTGGCCTGAGCCACGGTGAATTCACCATAGTGAAAAATGCTGGCAGCCAGCACCGCATCGGCCCCGCCAATTTGAATGCCGTCGGCCAGGTGGTCCAGCGTGCCCACGCCACCCGAGGCGATCACGGGCACACCGACCGCATCGCTGACGGCACGGGTCAGGGCCAGATCAAAACCGGCCTTGGTGCCGTCGCGGTCCATGCTGGTGAGCAAAATCTCACCGGCGCCCAAATCGGCCATTTGACGCGCCCAGGCCACAGCATCCAGACCGGTGTTTTTCCGTCCCCCGTGGCTGTAAACGTCCCAACCCTCGCCTGCAGCAAGACCCTGCGCATCCAGCCGAAGGGTATCCACTCCGGAGCGTCGCTTGGCATCAATGGCCACCACAATGCACTGGGCGCCATATTTTCGGGACGCCTCACGAATGACTTCCGGATTGGCGATGGCTGCCGAATTGAAACTTGTTTTATCGGCCCCGGCGTTGAGCAGGCGGCGCACATCGTCCACGGTGCGCACGCCGCCCCCCACGGTCAAAGGAATGAACACCTGGCTGGCCACGGCCTCAATGATGTGCAAAATCAGGTCACGCCCATCGCTGGTCGCTGTGATGTCCAAAAAGGTCAGTTCGTCGGCGCCCTGCTCGTTGTAACGTGCCGCGATTTCCACCGGATCACCGGCATCGCGCAACTCGACGAAATTGACCCCTTTGACCACCCTGCCGCCCGTGACGTCAAGGCAGGGGATGATGCGTTTGGCTAACACAAAACCGCCCGTCGCTCAGCCATTGAGCTCATCAGCCCGCTCTTGTGCGGCTTCAAAATCGAGATCGCCACTGTAGATGGCACGCCCGCAAATCACGCCCTCGATACCCTCATCTTCAACCGCGCACAGGGCTTCGATATCAGCCAGCTTGGACAAGCCCCCGGAGGCAATCACGGGAATGGTCAGCGCCTGGGCCAGGCGTACCGTGGCGTCAATGTTGATGCCCGTGAGCATGCCGTCGCGACCAATGTCGGTGTAAATGATGGATTCGACACCAAAGTCTTCAAATTTCTTGGCCAGGTCAACCACGTCGTGCCGGGTCAGCTTGCTCCAGCCGTCGGTGGCCACCTTGCCGTCCTTGGCGTCCAGACCGACGATGATGTGCCCACCAAAAGCGGTACAGGCGTCCTGCAAAAAGCCCGGATTGCGCACCGCTGCCGTGCCGATGATGACGTAGCGCAAACCCGCATCCAGGTAACGCTCGATGGTGTCCAGATCGCGAATACCGCCCCCCAACTGAACATCGACCTCACTGCCAACGGTCTTGAGGATCTGGCGAATGGCCGCCTCATTTTTGGGTTGACCGGCAAAAGCGCCATTCAGGTCCACCAGGTGGACACGGCGCGCGCCCTTGTCGACCCAACTGCGCGCCATGACCGATGGCTCTTCGCTGAAAGTGGTTGAAAGGGACATGTCGCCCTGTTGCAGGCGCACACAATGGCCGTCTTTGAGATCAATGGCAGGAATTAAAAGCATGATGCTTCAGTGGGGAAATGTGAAGAGGCTTCGGCTAGCGCAGCACGAAAGATGAAAAAATCAAGGATTCCAATGGAGGAAATTACGGTATAGGCTCAGGCCATGTTCGGCGCTTTTTTCAGGATGAAACTGGGTGGCAAAAATGTTATCACGGGCAATGGCCGAACTAAAGCGCTCGCCATAAACGGTTTCACCGACGCTGTGGCGCAGATCAGACGGTTTGGCGTAAAAGCTGTGCACGAAGTAGAAATAACTGCCGTCGGGCACATCACCCCAGACCGGGTGCGGCGCAGCACCATGGTTGTTGCGCCAAACCTGGTTCCAGCCCATTTGCGGCACCTTGTAACGGCTGCCATCGGGCTGTTTTTGACCCGCCAGGTCGAACTTGACCACCTGGCCGTGGATCAAGCCCAGGCCCGGGGTATCACCCTCGGCGCTGTGATCCAGCAACATCTGCATACCGACACACACGCCAAACAGCGGTTTGTTCGCGGCGGCTTCCAGCACCGACTGCAGCAAACCGGAGTCGCGCAACTCGCGCATGCAGTCCGGCATGGCGCCCTGGCCCGGCAGCACCAGCCGTTCGGCCGAGCGCACCACCTCGGGATCCCGGGTGATCACCACCTCAAACCCAGTGCCCGTGGCCGCCGCTTGGACCGCCTGGGACACCGAGCGCAAATTCCCCATGCCGTAATCCACGACAGCGACCTTCTTCCCGATGTCGTGATGGACGACTGAATTCATGACATGTTACTGATGATGATCAAAAAACCGGCGTAGCGGCCATGCGAGATCAGAGCGATCCCTTGGTCGATGGAATGCTGCCAACAGCGCGAGGATCGACCTCAAGTGCGGCACGCAGCGCACGCGCAAAAGCCTTGAACACGGTCTCGGCCTGATGGTGGGCGTTGGCGCCTTTAAGGTTGTCGATGTGCAAGGTCACGAGCGCGTGATTCACGAATCCCTGAAAAAACTCATGCATGAGTTGACTGTCAAAGTTGCCGATCATGCCGCTGGTGAACGGCACCTCCATGACGAGCCCGGGGCGTCCTGAGAAATCAATCACCACTCGGCTCAAGGCTTCGTCCAGTGGCACGTAGGCATGACCATAGCGTCGGATCCCCTTTTTGTCGCCCACGGCTTTGTAAACGGCCTGACCCAGGGTGATGCCCACGTCCTCAACGGTGTGATGGCCATCAATGTGCAGATCACCGTCCGCATCGATGTCAAGGTCGATCAGTCCGTGACGCGCAATTTGATCCAGCATGTGGTCAAAAAAACCGATACCCGTGTGCAAGCGCGACTTGCCCGTGCCGTCCAGATTGACATGCACCGTGATGTTTGTTTCCGCGGTTTGACGCGTGACATCGGCACAGCGCGGCAATGTCGTTGCCAAGTTATCAGGCAATTCTGTCAATGGATAGTTCGTCATGGAAGCTTGTCAACAGCAGAAAGAGCAAGGCAGCAAGGAGAATTCAATTCAATTTGATGCAATGGAGGCTTCGTGAAGACAGTTTAAAGACAAAAGCCATTTGCGCATCAAAACTCCAAAAAAAAGCCCGCTAACGCAGGTTATGAGCCGAAGCTGATTGTAAACCAGCGCCACCCGCACCGCGAGGGCGCTGATGGCCACCGGCGACAGCGCCTGCCCGTCGATCATGGGGTGACGCCCTGCGGCGCCGCTGCGGCCTCCGCTTGAGGCCCGGCCGCCGCCGAGCGCAGCGCGCAAAGCAACTGGTCCACGTCGTCGGCCTGGTGGGCCGCGGACAAGGCGATGCGCAAGCGGGCCGTGCCCTGCGGCACGGTGGGCGGGCGGATGGCGGGCACCCACAGGCCCTGCGCGCGCAGGCGCGCCATCGCGTCCAGCGCGGCGGCGTTGTCGCCGATCAAGAGCGGCTGGATCGCCGTCTGCGACGGCGTGAGCGTCCAGCCCGCGGCGTCGATCGCCGCGCTGGCGCCCGGCGCCAGGCCCCGGCGCAGCTGCGCGATCAGCGCGGCCAGATGCTGGCGGCGGCGTTGGCCCTCGGCGCCGAGCACACAGCGCAAACCGGCGCGCACCGCCTCGGCCAGCAGGGCGGGTGCGGCGGTGGCGTAGGTGTAGCTGCGCGTTTTCTGCAGCAGCCACTCGACCAGGCTCTCGGGCCCGGCCACGAAGGCACCGGCCACGCCCAGCGCCTTGCCCAGCGTGGCCATGTAGAGCACGCGCGGCGAAGCGCCCGGCCCGGTCAGGTCGGCGGCGGCCAGCGCGCCACGGCCCTGCGGCCCCAGCACGCCGAAGCCGTGCGCGTCGTCGAGCAGCAGCAGCGCATCGTGCCGTTCGCACAGCGCGTGCAGCCCGGCGATGTCGGCCACATCACCGTCCATGCTGAACACCGCGTCGCTGATCACCAGCTTGCGCCGCGCCGGGCTGACGGCGAGCAAGGCGCCGAGCCGGGCCAGGTCGCCGTGGGGGTAGCGGTGCACCGTGGCCTTGGACAGGCACGCGCCGTCGATCAGGCAGGCGTGGTTCAGCGCGTCGGAAAACAG
>JALNWC010000021.1 GCA_023231075.1 Rhodoferax sp. | reverse complement strand
AGCAAACAAGACAAGCAGCGGCTGAAACACCCGCTGGTGGGCGGCATGATCCTGTTTGCCCGCAACTGGCAAAGCCGCGACCAGCTCACGGCCTTGTGCCACAGCATCAAGAAGGTGCGCAAGGATTTGCTGATTTGTGTCGACCATGAAGGCGGCCGGGTGCAGCGTTTCAAGACCGATGGTTTTACCCATTTGCCGCCCATGCGCGCGCTGGGCGAGTTGTGGCTGCAAGACGGCAAGGCGGGCGAGGGCAGCGGTGCCCTGCGCGCCACCCGCGCCGCCACCGCCTGTGGTTACGTGCTGGGCGCCGAGCTGCGCGCTTGCGGCGTTGACCTGAGCTTTACCCCGGTGCTGGACCTGGATTACGGTGAGAGCAGCGTGATTGGCAACCGCGCACTTCATCGCGACCCGCGCGTGGTGACTTTGCTGGCCAAGAGCCTGATGCACGGCTTGTTGCAAAGCGGCATGGCCAACTGCGGCAAACATTTTCCGGGCCATGGCTTTGTCAAAGCCGATTCGCACACCGACATTCCGGTCGACAAGCGCAGCCTCAAGGCCATTCTGGCCGATGATGCCCGGCCCTATGACTGGCTCGGCACGGCGCTCACCAGCGTCATGCCGGCGCATGTGATCTACCCCAGGGTAGACGCGCGTCCGGCCTGTTTTTCCGGCAGGTGGCTGGGCGAGATCCTGCGCGGCCAGCTCGGCTTTACCGGGGCGGTGTTCAGTGACGACCTGTCCATGGCCGGTGCCCGCGTGCTGGACGGCCAGCCGGTCAGCCCGACCCAGGCGGCCGTGGCGGCGCTGAATGCGGGTTGCGACATGGTG
This sequence comes from Rhodoferax sp., assembly GCA_023231075.1. Taxonomy (GTDB): domain Bacteria; phylum Pseudomonadota; class Gammaproteobacteria; order Burkholderiales; family Burkholderiaceae_C; genus Rhodoferax. The sequence goes on along the minus strand of JALNWC010000021.1, from coordinate 15,872 downwards.
CTGCTGTGCAACCAGTCGATGGGCGAGGGCGCCGAGCTCGATGCCTTGATCAACGGCCTGACCGAAGCGCAACTCAAGGGCCAGTGGCAAGCGAGTGACGCCAGCGAAGAACGCCGGTTGGCCATGTTGCCGGCCAGCCGTGCCATGCCGTGGGACGACCTGATGGTGCAGCCCGCCTACATGCAGGCGCTCGACCTGCTGCCGTAAATTCAGGGCGAGCGGTGCAGCCGGGGCGCTGATAACTCGGCGATCATGTCCTGGGTCGCCGCGTCCACATTGGGCTGGGACTTGAGCAAATTGGCTGCCATGAGCAGCTTGCGCAGGTCCTGCAGGTCTTTCACGGTGGGGGCCACCTTGATCTGGGCAATGGCTGCCGAGCTGTTGCCGCCCTTGATCAAGGCGACTATTTTGGGTGCCCAAACACTGGGACGTGACATTTACTTTCCTTTGAATGGGGTGGGTGGCTATTTTGGCTGATCCGGCGGCCTTCTGCGGGACAATCTCAAGGTGATGCTTTGCGGGTCAGACCACTCGCGAAGCGACGTGCTCTGACCTCAACAAATTTGATGCTTTGCGGGTCAGACCACTCGCGAAGCGACGTGCTCTGACCTCAACTAATTTGATGCTTTGTGGGTCAGACCACTCGCGAAGCGACGTGCTCTGACCCCAACTCATTATGAAGAACAAACTCCTCAGCAGCGGCCTGGTCTACAGCACCGACAGCGGCCGCATGTGCCCGCAGTGCCGACAGCCGCTGGCGCAGTGCAGCTGCCGCAAGGCCGCAGCCCGCCCGGCGGGCGACGGCATCGTGCGTGTCTCACGCCAGACCAAAGGGCGTGCCGGCAAGGGCGTGACGCTGGTCAGGGGCCTGGACCTGGATGACGCGGCCCTGACCACCCTGGGCAAGCAGCTCAAAACGGCCTGCGGCTCGGGCGGCACGGTGAAAGACGGCGTGATCGAGGTGCAGGGCGACCATGTCGAACGCGTCATGGAACTGCTCAAGGCCCAGGGCCACAGCGTCAAGCGCGCAGGCGGCTGAGATGAACCCCGAAGACCTGCTGTTGCTGGTGACGCGTGCCATGCCGTTCGGCAAGTACAAGGGCCGCCTGATCGCCGATTTGCCGGGCGACTACCTGCGCTGGTTTGTGCGCGAGGGTGTGCCCAAGGGCGAGATCGGCCGCCTGCTGGCGCTGATGCACGAGATCGACCACAACGGGCTGTCTGATTTGCTCAAGCCGCTGCGTTCTAATCAGTTGGGGTCAGAGCACGTCGCTTCGCGAGTGGTCTGACCCGCAAGGTTTCAGTTTAGTTGGGGTCAGAGCACGTCGCTTCGCGAGTGGTCTGACCCGCAAAGCCTCAAGAATCACCCGAGACGTCCCACAGCCGTGCGCCTGCGGTCTCCAGATGCGTCAGGTACACGCGCACCTCGAATTCGAGCTGGTGGTAGCCGGGCTCCATGTGCTGGCAGAGCTGGTAAAACGCCTTGTCGTGGGCTTTTTCCTTCAGGTGCGCCAGCTCGTGCACGGTGATCATTCTCAGGAATTCATCGGGAACGTTTTTGAACAGCGAGGCGATGCGGATTTCGCGCTTGGCCTTGAGCTTGTTGCCCTGCACGCGTGACACGCTGGTGTGCGTGCCCAGGGCGTTTTTGACGACATGCAGCTTGCTGTCAAAGAGCACCTTGTTGACCGGCTCGGCGCCGCGCAGGTAATCGGTTTTCAGCGCTTGCACATAGTCAAACAGGGCGCGGTCGGTGCGCACCGTATGGGCCTGCGGGTATTTTTGCAGCAGCCAGTCGGCCACCTGGTCGTGCTGCAGCATCTGCGCCACCTGCGCCAGCGTGGCGGCGGGGTAGCCTTGCAGGTATTTGAGAGCGACAACTGGCGCGGAAACGGGGGCGTGATTCATGGTTTTACGTGGGGTCTGGCTGGGCGAAGGCAGCTTCTACAATGCACACCCCATCCATTGGTGGGAGCAGCGACCATTTTCCACTTTCCATGCATTCACTTCACGAACCCACCCATTTACCCGTCGAGGTGCCGGACCCTGCTGCGCAGGATGAGGTCACCGATGTGCCGCTCAAGATCGAGGACTGGCTCACCGTCATCGTCATGGGCTTGCTGGCCCTCATCACCTTTGCCAACGTGCTGGTGCGCTATTTCACCGACCAGTCCTTTGCCTGGACCGAAGAATTTTCGGTCTTTCTGATGATCGTGCTGGCGCTGGTGGCGGGCTCGGCCTCGGTGGCGCGCAACCGCCACATCCGGATTGAATTTTTTTCCGACAGCGGCTCCCCCGCGCGCCAGCGTGCGCTGGCGCGTTTTGGCGCCCTGATGGTGGCTGTGTTGTTCGCCTTGATGGCGGTGCTGAGCGCACGCATGGTTTATGACGACTTTCAGTACGGTGAAACCTCGCCCGGCATCGGCGTGCCGCAATGGTGGTACAGCATGTGGCTGCCCATTCTGGCCACCGCCATTGCCTTGCGGGCGCTGGGCCTGTTCATCCGCCGGGGGCGACGCGCATGATTGCCACGCTGCTGTTTGTGGTGTTTCTGGTCATGATGCTGGTCGGCGTACCGATTGGCGCGTCGCTGGGGCTGGCGGGTGCTGCGGCCATCGCGCTGGCCAACCTGGATGCGCAGTGGTTTGGCCTGCTGGCGGTACCGCAAAACTTTTATGCCGGTCTGGGCAAGTACCCCTTGCTGGCGATTCCGATGTTTGTGCTGGTGGGCTCCATTTTTGACCGCTCGGGTGTGGCGCTGCGCCTGGTGAACTTTGCCATTGCCATCATTGGGCGCGGCCCCGGCATGCTACCCGTGGTGGTGATTGCCGTGGCCATGTTGATGGGCGGCATCTCCGGCTCCGGGCCGGCCACCGCCGCGGCCGTGGGCGGCGTGATGATCGCCGCCATGACGCGCTCGGGCTACCCGCCGGCGTTTTCAGCGAGTGTGGTGGGCGCCGCGGCGTCGATCGACATTTTGATTCCGCCCTCGATTGCCTTCATTATTTATTCGGTGCTGGTGCCGGGCGCGTCGGTGCCGGCCATGTTTGCCGCGGGCATGCTGCCGGGTTTGCTGGTGGGCCTGGCCTTGATGGTGCCCTGCGTCTGGCTGTCGCGCAAACACCATTTGGGCCAGCACGAGGCGCAGCTGCCCAAGCCCCCGTTTTGGGCCAGCCTGCGCGAAGCCTCCTGGGGCCTGGCGGCGCCGGTGCTGATTCTGGGCGGCATGCGGGCGGGCTGGTTCACGCCCACCGAGGCCGCTGTGGTGGCGGTTTTTTACGGCCTGTTTGTCGGCATGGTGATCTACCGCACCATCCGGGTGCGTGACCTGTTTCACATCTTGCGCGAATCCGGCGAGTTGTCGGCCATTATTTTGCTGGTGGTCGCGTTGGCGGGCATTTTTGCCTATTCACTGTCCACCCTGGGCATTGTGGACCCGCTGACGCAGGCCATTGTGAATTCGGGCTTGGGTGAATACGGGGTGCTCGCGCTGTTGATTTTGATGCTGGTGGTGGTGGGCATGTTTCTGGACGGGATTTCGATCTTTTTGATCTTTGTGCCGCTGCTCCTGCCCATCGTCAATTTCTACCATTGGGATACCGTCTGGTTTGGCGTGCTGTTGACGCTGATGGTGGCGCTGGGCCAGTTCACGCCGCCCATCGCGGTGAACCTGATGGTGTCATGCCGCATTGCCGGGGTGCGCATGGAAGAAAGCGTGCGCTGGGTGTTATGGTTGATGGCCGCGCTGCTGTGCGTCTTGCTGCTGGTCATCATGGTTCCGTCGATTGCGCTGTGGCTGCCCACGCGCCTGGGCTACTGATTTTTGGAATTTTTAACCAAGGAGATTGATGTCATGAAAGTTCGTACCTTACTCAAGCTGGCGCTGGCCGCAGGCGCACTGAGCGTGGCCACGCTGGGTTCAGCGCAAAGCTACAAATCGGAATACCGCATGTCGCTGGTGCTGGGCCCGGCCTTCCCCTGGGGCAAGGGCGGCCAGATCTGGGCGGACCTGGTGAAGGAACGCACGCAAGGCCGCATCAACATCAAGCTGTACCCGGGGGTGTCGCTGATCCAGGGCGACCAGACGCGCGAATTCTCCGCGCTGCGCCAGGGCGTGATCGACATGGCGGTGGGCTCCACCATCAACTGGTCGCCGCAAGTCAAGCAGCTCAACCTGTTCTCGATGCCTTTCCTGATGCCCGACTACGCCGCGGTGGACGCGCTGACCCAGGGGCCGGTGGGCAAGCAGATGTTTGCCACGCTGGACAAGGCGGGCGTGGTGCCGCTGGCCTGGGGCGAAAACGGCTACCGTGAACTCTCCAACTCCAAGCGCGCGGTGCGCACGCCGACTGACCTCAAGGGCATGAAGATCCGCGTGGTCGGCTCGCCGCTGTTCCTGGACACCTTCACCGCCCTGGGGGCCAATCCGACGCAAATGAGCTGGGCCGACGCGCAACCCGCGTTTGCCAGCGGCGCCGTTGACGGCCAGGAAAATCCGCTGTCGATCTTCACCGCTGCCAAGCTGCACAACGTCAGCCAGAAGCATGTGACGATGTGGGGTTATGTGGCCGATCCGCTGATTTTTGTCGTCAACAAGGAAATCTGGGCTTCCTGGACGCCGGCGGACCAGGCCATCGTGCGCCAGGCTGCGCTGGATGCGGGCAAGCAGGAAATTGCGCTGGCGCGCAAGGGCTTGGTGGAGGCCGACCAACCGCTGCTGAAAGAAATTTCCGCCCTGGGTGTCACGATCACGCAGCTGAGCCCGGCTGAGCGCGACGCTTTTGTCAAGGCCACGCGCCCGGTCTATGACAAGTGGAAAAACACCGTGGGTGTGGACCTGGTCAAGGCAGCCGAAGCTTCCATCGCGGCGCGCAAGAAGTAATCCGCTGTGGTCATGCCGGACTCGATCCGGCATCCATTGGATTCGGATTGCCTGGACTGCGGGTCAAGCCCGCAATGACAAACCGACCTGGTCATCGTGGGTCAACACCTCGCCGCGCAGCGTGAAGGTGCGCGTGTCGGTGATGGTCACATCGACCATCTGCCCGACCAGGCGCGGCTGGCCGACAAAATTCACCACCCGGTTGCACTCGGTGCGGCCCATGAGTTCGGTGGCGTCGCGCTTGGAAGCGCCTTCCACCAGGATGCGCTGCACCGTGCCCATGCGGCTCTCGGAGATGCGCTGGATGCTGTCGTTGATGACGCCTTGCAGGTGCTGCAGGCGGCGCAGCTTGACCTCGTGCGGGGTGTCGTCAGCCAGGTTGGCCGCGGGTGTGCCGGGGCGCGGGCTGAAAATGAAGCTGAAACTGTTGTCAAAGCCGACATCGTCGATGAGCTTCATCATCTTGCCAAAGTCGTCTTCGGTCTCGCCCGGAAAACCCACGATAAAGTCGCTGCTGAGTGCCATGTCGGGCCGAATGGCGCGCAGCTTGCGCACCGTGCTCTTGTATTCCATAGCGGTGTAGCCGCGTTTCATGGCCATCAAAATGCGGTCGCTGCCGTGCTGCACCGGCAGGTGCAGGTGGCTGACCAGTTTGGGCAGCTTGTCGTAGGCGGCGATCAGCGCGGGTGTGAATTCGTTGGGGTGACTCGTGACGTAACGGATGCGCTCGATGCCGGGAATGTCCGACACGTATTCGAGCAGGGTGGCAAAGTCGGCCACCTCGCCGGTGTCGCCTGCAGCGCCTGGGTTGCTGATCATTTTTGCGCGCCAGGCGTTCACGTTCTGCCCCAGCAGGGTGATTTCCTTCACGCCCTGGTCGGCCAGGCCCGCCACTTCCACCAGCACGTCCTCGAACGGGCGGCTCACCTCTTCGCCGCGGGTGTAGGGCACCACGCAGTAGCTGCAGTACTTGGAGCAGCCTTCCATGATGCTCACAAAGGCGCTGGCGCCTTCGACACGTGCGGGAGGCAGGTGGTCGAATTTCTCGATCTCGGGGAAGCTGATGTCGACCTGCGAACGGTTCAGGCGCGCGCGCTCATCGAGCATTTGCGGCAGGCGGTGCAGGGTTTGCGGGCCAAAGACCACGTCGACATAGGGCGCGCGCGCAATGATGGCTTCGCCTTCCTGGCTCGCCACGCAGCCGCCAACGCCGATCAGCGCGCCCCGTTTTTTGAGGTGCTTGACGCGGCCCAGATCAGAGAACACTTTTTCCTGCGCCTTCTCGCGCACCGAGCAGGTGTTGAACAAAATCAGGTCGGCCTCTTCGACGTTGTCGGTCGGCGTGTAACCCTGGGCCGCGCCGAGCACGTCGCTCATCTTGTCCGAGTCGTACTCGTTCATCTGGCAGCCGTAGGTTTTGATGAAGACTTTTTTGCTCATGGTGATACTTTGATGGTGCTGGCGCTGTTGAGCGCCGGGTCACTGATCAAACGGGGATCTGCCGTCGTCAGTTTTTATATTTGTCGGCATCCGGGCCGAGGACAAGGCGGGTCAGTGGTTCGATGCCCGTGCGTTTGGGCTGTGCTTGGTGCCTGGCACGGCAGGCGGTTCTTGTGAGAGGGTGATCAGCGTCACTGGCAGGGCGATTCGCCCAGAAGAAAAGCCCTTGAGGGCGGGGAGGCAGCGGTTCATGGTGTTCATCCAGAGGCTGTGAAAGAAGGCCGGATTTTAAGGCGCCGCGGTCTTGCCCACCGCGGCCAACGCGCGCAGCTTGTCTTTCTTGCTCGGGCGCAGGCCCTTGACGCCGCCGTTGCCGGGGGCCTCGGGGTGGCTGGAGGCGGGCGGGGCGGTCTCCAGCGCCTCGAACCCCGGAATGCTTTCCAGCGCCAGGTCGAGGCCCTGGCGTTTGGCAATCAGCCGCCAGTGCGCCAGCGTGGCGGCACTGACAAAGCTCACGGCCAGGCCCGGTTCGCCCGCGCGACCGGTGCGGCCCACGCGGTGGGTGTAGTCGTTGGCCGAGCGCGGCAGGTCAAAGTTCACCACCACCGGCAGGCCCGCAATGTCCAAGCCGCGCGCCGCCACATCGGTGGCCACCACCACGCCCAGGCGCTCCGCCTTGAAGTCGGTCAGCACCTGGCTGCGCTTGCCCTGGCTCAGCTCGCCGTGAAAGGGCTCGGCCGTCAAGCCGGCCTTGCGCAGCTTGTCGGCCACGATCTCGGCGGCAAATTTGGTGGCCACAAACACCAGCACCCGCGTCCAGGCGTTCTGCTGGATCAGGTGGCGCAGCAATTGGGTGCGTTTGGGCGTGTCCACGGCGATGGCGCGCTGCACGATGGCCGTGGGGGGTGCCGCGTCAGGGCGCACATCGACGCGCACCGGCTCATGCAACAGGGTGTTGGCCAGCGCCTGCACGGCCGGCGCGAAAGTGGCCGAGAAAAACAGGCTTTGACGTTTTGCGGGAAGGAGTGCCAGCAGCTGGTTCAGCTCTTCGGCAAAACCCAGGTCGAGCAGGCGGTCGGTCTCGTCGAGCACCAGCAGACGCACGCCGGAGAGCTTGACGGCCTTGTGCGCCACCAGGTCCAGCAGCCGCCCCGGTGTCGCCACCAGCACCTCGGTGCCACCCCGCAAGCCCATCATTTGCGGGTTGATCGAGACACCGCCAAACACCACGCTGACCCTGGGTTGTTGGGGCAAGTGCTGCGCCAGCGCACGCAGGGTGTCGCCCACCTGGGTGGCCAGTTCGCGCGTGGGCACCAGCACCAGCGCCTGCGCCTGTCGGCCCGCCGGGTCCGACAGGCTTTGCAGCAGGGGCAAGGCAAAGGCCAGCGTTTTGCCCGAGCCGGTGTGCGCGCAGCCCAGCACGTCGCGGCCCTGCAATGCCGGCCCGATGGCCCCCAGCTGGATCGGTGTGGGCGCGTCGAAACCCAGGTTGCGAACGGCTTCAGATAGCGGGCTGGACAAGCCAAGTGTGGAAAAAGACATAAGGGTGGTGTGGTGTGGGGTCAGGAGCGGCAGGGCGATGTGGCGATGTGGTGGGTCAGTTTACGTGTTTCGCATCCGGGGGCACAGGCAGACGGCCGCGGCGGGGCTGGACGCATAATCACCCCTCACTCGCGGAGGCCTGTCGCAGGCAGTCAACAACAAATTCAAAGGACAGCATGAAAAAAACATTCCAACTCAATGTCGAGGGCAAAAACCGCGACCGCGTGCTGGAGGCCACCAAGCACGAAATTCGCCAGTACATCAAGCGTGAACGCCGTAAAACATTGCCCGAAGGCGCGGACTTCTGGGACTTCGACTGCCAGTTTGGCACCCGCCCGGACAACGCGCAGGGGGTGCACCTGGCCACACTGACCGCCTTGATCGACGCCGTGGACAAGGAGGGCGGCGATGCGTTTTACCTGGAGCTGCTGGCCAAACCGGGCTACCGCGGCGCCCGCGCTGGCGCTGAGCCAGCCGACAACGAGGCGCCGTAAAAAAAACTGTCGGCCAGGTGAAGTCGGCCCCTGGCCGTCACGACCAGTTGACACGAGGAAGTGTTGGTAAAAATGTCGCCTGTTTTGTGGCCGTGCTGTACACTTTTGGGCATGGGTACCGTCACCTTCGACATCCTTAAATTCGTTGTCTGACTTGAAAATTCGGTTTGTCACGTGAACAATACATCACTGGCAACCAAGGCGGACATCCGTGATGTTCGCAACGATGTAAGCAAGCTCGATAAAGAGGTAGCGCTTGTCAGGGCAGATATTGGCTTGGTGAAATGGATGATGGGTGCCCTGATTGCCCTGGCCGTTGCCAATTTCGCCAAACAGAATTTTTGAAGTTGCCCACAAGCCCCACCGGGCTCGACTACTACATTGTATTTTTCAAGTCAAGTTCCACACGGAATGACAAAGGGCTGGTTTTTTTAACCATTGCAATGTGTATTTTTATCTGCATAATATGGGGAATGAATTTCACCTGGGATGAAACCAAGCGACAGGCCAATTTGCAAAAGCACGGGCTCGACTTTGCGGATGCGGAAAAGGTGTTCAGCGGGCCAATGGTTCTGTTTGAAGACCTGCGCAATGACTACGGCGAGCAGCGCATGACTGGTATCGGCCAGCTCGAATCCCTGGTGGTGCTGATCGTTCATGTTGAAACCGATGAACAAATCCGCATCATTTCCATGAGAAAGGCAGACAGCGATGAAACAGACCTCTACTTCAAAAATGCCGGTTACTTCTGACGATGACGCGCCCAAACTGACGCAGGCGGCGTTCGATGGTGCGCGGCTGCGTATCGGTGGCAAGGATGTGAGCCGGGCCGAATGGCAGGCGGCGGTGCGTGCGCGGGTTGGTAAGCAGCGCATCAACATCATGCTGGATGCGCCCGTGGTGGAGCACTTCAAGGCGGCTGCCGGTGGCCGGGGATACCAGACGCTGATCAATGAGGCATTGCGAGAGGCAATACGCGGGCAGGATGTGGTGGACGCGGTGCGACAAGTCGTGCGTGAGGAACTGGGGCGCGTGGCTGTGTGACTGAACTTGCCCCCAATGTTGCCCCCCACATGGCCCCGGAAGTCAATAGCCAACGTGGGTCAACGTCAGATATAAAAAACCCTAAGCTGTTGAATTGCTTAGGGTTTTTATGGCTTTCGACGGTCGAAAGAAGTATTCGTGGTGGTGATAGGTGGATTTGAACCACCGACATCAGCATTATGAATGCTGCGCTCTAACCAGCTGAGCTATATCACCGACAGGGCGAGATTATAGCGGTTTGTGAGCCGCTTTTTGGCGACCCGGTGCATCATTGGTGCGTAAATACGGCCTTGCGCTTGTTGATAAACGCGTCCATGCCTTCTTTTTGGTCGGAGGTGGCGAACAAGGCGTGAAACAGGCGGCGCTCGAACATGATGCCGTCATTCAGGCTGCTCTCGAACGCACGGTTGATTGATTCCTTGGCGGCCATGACGGCGACTTGCGAGAACTCGCTGATCATGAGCGCGGCACCCAGCGCTTCGTCCATCAGCTTGTCGAGCGGCACCACGCGGCTCACCAGCCCGGAGCGTTCGGCTTCAACGGCGTCCATCATGCGCCCGGTCAGCGCCAGGTCCATGGCCTTGGCCTTGCCCACCGCACGCGGCAGGCGCTGCGTGCCACCGGCACCCGGAATAATGCCGAGCTTGATTTCGGGCTGGCCAAAGCGCGCGTTGTCGGCGGCAATGATGAAGTCGCACATCATGGTCAGCTCGCAGCCGCCACCCAGGGCAAAACCGCTCACCGCGGCGATCACGGGCTTGCGCACCGTGCGGATTTTTTCCCAGTTGCGGGTGATGTAATCGCCTTTGTAGGCATCGGCAAAACTGTAGCTGGCCATGGCGCCAATGTCGGCGCCGGCGGCAAAGGCTTTCTCGCTGCCGGTGATGATCATGCAGTGGATGCCGGCGTCAGCATCGAAGGCCTGCAGCGCGTCGCCGAGCTCGGTCATGAGCTGGTCGTTGAGGGCGTTGAGCTGTTTGGGGCGGTTCAGCGTGATGATGCCGACCTTGTCGGCTTCGGTGCGCACGGTGATCATTTCGTAAGTCATGGGGTCTCCTGCTAAGTAAAAAAGTGGGGTCAGTCGGGGTTCTTGCCGTCGAGCCAGGTGTCGACCTGCTTGAGGTCAATCACCCCGAGTTTGACACTGCATGCCGTATCCGGGACATGCAGCGACAGCGTCAGCAGGCGCTGGTCGCGGGCAACCAGTGCCCGACAGTGCGTGTCACTGCCGAGGTAAGTGGCCAGATCGTCGAGTTTGTTCAGACGCCAGCGTTGGGTGCTTTGACCCTGGCCGGTGGCCACGCCCAGCCATTCGTCACCCGCCGCAAAGCCCGCCTGTTCGGCGGCGCTGCCGCGCAGCACGCTCTTGAGACGAATGCCTTGCTGTTCGTTGATCTTGATGCCCAGTTGATCAGGCAGCGGCGCACGCTCTTCATCAACGCGAATGCCGTGCTGTTTCAGCAGTTTTTTGATCGGCAGGTCGGCCGTGCCATGCACCCACTGCTGCAGCTCGGCGCCATAGGATTTGCCCGACAGGTCGGCCAGCACGGCCAGCAGGTTGTCTTGCGTCATGGGGCCGCCCTGGCAGCGCTGCCACAGCGCGCGCATCACCGCGTCGAGGCTGGTTTTGCCAGCGTGGCGCAGGCTCAGGTCCAGGCACAGGGCCACCAGCGCGCCCTTGGTGTAGTAACTCACCGTGGCATTGGCGGTGTTTTCATCCTGCCGGTAGTACTTGACCCAGGCGTCAAAGCTGGACTGGGCCACACTTTGCAGCTGGCGTCCGGGGGTTTGCAGCACCTGGTTGATGGTTTTTGCCAGTAATTTGAGGTAGTGCGCGGTGTCAATCAGCTTGGCCCGGCGCAGCAGCAGGTCGTCAAAGTAGCTGGTAAAGCCTTCAAAAAACCACAGTAGCTCGGTGTAATTTTCCCGGGCGTAGTCGTAGCGGTCAAACTCAAGCGGGCGCAGGCGCTTGACGTTCCAGGTGTGAAAGTACTCGTGGCTGATCAGACCCAGCAGGGTGGTGTAGCCGTCCGATGGTGCGCCTGACCGGGTTTGCCCCAGGCGCGGCAGGTCGGCGCGCTTGCAGATGAGAGCGGTCGAGTGGCGGTGCTCCAGCCCGCCATAACCGTCATGCACGGCGTTGAGCATGAACAGGTAGTGGCGCTGCGGCGCCTGTTGCGGCTGCTTGCCGTGCCAGAAGCTGATTTCAGCCTCGCAAATGGCCTGGGTGTCGGCCAGCAGGCGCGCGCCGTCAAAACTGTCCGGTGCGCCCGAGACGATGAAGTGGTGCTTGATGCCGGCGGCGACAAATTCGCCGCGCCAGAAGGGCCCGAGTTCAACCGGGCTGTCGACCAGTTCGTCGTAGTTGGCTGCCAGGTAGTCGCCAAAGCCGCGTTTTGAGATGCGTTGCGCGCGCAAAGCCGTGGCGGCTTGCCAGTCTTTGGGCAGATCGTCGTTGAGTAGCGTCAACTGGTGCGGCGTGTCTTCCTGGCCATGCACGCGCAGGCACAGGCTGGTGCCGTTGAAAAATCCGCGCCGGCTGTCGAGCCAGGCGGTGCGCACCGAGCTGTCAAAGGCGTAGACCTGGTAGCTGAGCACCAGCGCCTTGCCGGCCTTGGTGTGGATTTGCCAGCTGCACTTGTCGCGCTGGGTCATTGCCACCGGTTTGTTGCCTTGGCGCGCGTGCAGGCCCTGCAGGTGTTTGGCGAACTCACGCAGCAGGTAGCTGCCCGGAATCCAGACCGGCAAACTCACCAGCTGATCGGTAGCGGGCTGTGCGATGGTAAGTGTGACTTCGAACACATGCGCGTGCAAGTCGAGCGCGCGCACCACATAGCCTACCTGGGCTGGGGTGGCAGAAGCCGTCAGCGAGACCATCAGTTCAGGCGTTTTTCAACCTGATCGGCCCCCACGGCGCCGGGCACCCGGCTGCCGTCGGCAAATACCAGCGTGGGCGTGCCGGTGATTCTGAACTTGCGGCCCAGTTCCACGTTGCGGGCAATGGCCGCGCTGTCACAACTGGTGGCGGCGGGCGGGACGTCGCGCACCATCCAGTCTTGCCAGGCCCTGGCCTTGTCCTTGGCGCACCAGATGTTTTTGGACTTTTCACCCGAGTCTTTGCTCAGGATCGGGTAGAGAAACAGGTAAATCGTGACGTTGTTCACTTTCTGCAGGTCTTTTTCAAAACGCTTGCAGTAGCCGCAGTTGGGATCTTCAAACACCGCCAGCTTGCGCTTGCCGTTACCGCGCACGATGGTGAAGGCGTCCTTGAACGGCAGGGCGTCAAAGTCGATGGCCGAGAGCTTGGCGATGCGTTCTTCGGTCAGGTTGCGTTTCTGCCGGGTGTCGATCAGGTTGCCCTGCACCAGGTAATTGGCTTCGGCGTCGGTGTAGTAAATCTCGTTGCCGTTGACGCGAATCTCGAAGAGCCCGGGCATGGGTGACTTGCTGATTTCGTCAATCTGAGGCAGTTGCGGGATGCGCTCAGTCAGATTCTTGCGGATGGCGGCGTCTTGTGACCAGGCCGTGCCGACCAGCAACAAGGCGCCAGCGATCAGGGAGGGGAAGAGTCGTTTCATGGGCGTCCAGTGATGAGTCAAGCCGGGTCAGACCAGCCTGCGTGAAATAAGTTCTTTGATTGGCGTTTCAGGCGGGTCAGAGGCCCATGGCCCGGCGCGCGGCCCAATGTTTGGAGAAGCCCAGATGTTCAAAGCCCGACATGCCCCAGTTGCGCAACTTTTGCCAGCCATTGCCGGGCTTGTCAAACAACTGCTGCAAAGCCGTCATGGCCGCGTCGGTGGCGCTGACTTCGGTTTTGCGGGCGCGTTCGTACTGGCGCAGCAGTTTGGCGTCGTTGACCGGACGCCAGTAAGCACGCTTGTGCAAGATCTGGGTCAGCTCGGCGACATCGGCCAGCCCCAGGTTCAGCCCCTGTCCCGCCAGCGGATGCACGGTGTGCGCCGCATCGCCCGCCAGCGCCCAGCTTTGACCATTGGCGATCCCGACCCAGCGGCTGGCCTGCGCCGACTGCAGCGGCCAGGCTTTGCGCGGACTGATCAGGCTGAGTTTGCCCAAAACGCTTTCACTCATGTGCTCAACGTGTTCGCAAAATGCTTCTTCGCTGTCGTCGAGCAGCTCCTGCGTGCGGCCATCGCGCACCGACCAGACCATGCCGACGGTGTCGCCCTGGGCACCGTCGAGCGGTAAAAAAGCCAGAATCTCCCCCTGGGTAAACCACTGGCGTGCCACTTGCCCGTGCGGCTTTTCACATTTGAGCCGTGCGGCAATGGCGTGTTGCGGGTAGCGTGTGGCGGCAAATTCAACGCCAAATTCTTCCCGCGTGCGGCTGGCCTTGCCCTCGCACACCACCGTCAGGGTGGCCGGGCGCGGCGCATCCAGCAGTTCAATATGCGGCTGAAAGCGCACGGCCTCGCGCAAACGGGCTTCCAGCGTGGGCACATCCACAATCCAGGTCAGCGCGGGCACGACCAGCTCGGTGGCCGAAAAATTGACCAAACCACCGTCATCGCCCTTGACCTGCATGTCCATCACCGGCGTGGCGTGCAGGGCGTCGGGCCAGCAGCGCACCGATTCGAGCAGGGCTTTGGACTTGGCGTTGATCGCATAGGCCCGCACATCGGGTTCGCTGTTGGCCGGTGACTGGGGTGCGACCAGGCCAATGCGCAAGCGGTCGCGCGCCAGCAAAAGCGCCAGGGCGTGCCCCACAATGCCGCCGCCACGAATGCAGATATCAAAATGATGTGTCATGGACGGGATTGTAGGAGGGCGCACCCGGCGCGACGGATCAGCTTGAAAAAACCGCATCGCATACACTCACCCCCTTGTTTTTGAAGGTTTTCCGGGCGCCAGGCGGGGATTTTTTCGGCTTGAACCCATCCGGATTTTTTAGGATTTGTTATGAAATGTGGCATCGTGGGCTTGCCCAACGTCGGTAAATCGACCCTGTTCAACGCGCTGACCAAGGCCGGCATTGCGGCAGAAAACTACCCCTTTTGCACCATTGAACCCAATGTGGGCATCGTCGAAGTGCCTGACCCACGGCTTGACGCACTATCAAGCATCGTGCACCCCGAGCGCGTGCAGCGCGCCATTGTCGAGTTTGTCGACATTGCCGGCCTGGTGGCCGGTGCCAGTACCGGTGAGGGCTTGGGTAACAAGTTTTTGGCGCACATCCGCGAGACCGACGCCATCATCAACGTGGTGCGCTGCTTTGAAGACGACAACGTGATCCACGTGTCGGGCCGGGTCGACCCGATCTCGGACATCGAGGTGATCCAGACCGAACTCTGCCTGGCCGACCTGAGCACGGTGGACAAGGCGCTGGCGCGTTACCAGAAAGCGGCCAAGTCGGGTGGCGACAAGGAAGCGGCCAAACTGGTCGGCATCCTGGAGCGCTGCCAGGCCGCCCTGAACGAAGCCAAGCCGGTGCGCGCACTCGACTTCAGCAAGGAAGAGCAGCCACTGCTGAAGCAATTCTTTTTGATCACGGCCAAGCCCGCCATGTTTGTCGCCAACGTGGCCGAAGACGGGTTCGAGAACAACCCCTTGCTGGACCGCCTGGCGGCCTATGCCAGCGCCCAGAACGCGCCGGTGGTGGCCATCTGCGCCAAGCTGGAGGCCGAAATGGCCGACATGAGCGATGAAGACCGTCAGATGTTCCTCGAAGAAATGGGCTTGCATGAACCGGGTTTGAACCGCCTGATCCGTGCCGCCTACGATCTGCTGGGCCTGCAGACCTACTTTACCGCCGGCGTCAAGGAAGTGCGCGCCTGGACCATCCACAAGGGCGACACCGGGCCGCAGGCGGCGGGCGTGATCCACACCGATTTCGAGAAGGGTTACATCCGCGCGCAGACCATTGCCTATGACGACTTCATCACCTACCAAGGCGAGCAGGGCGCCAAGGACGCCGGCAAGATGCGCGCCGAAGGCAAGGATTACGTGGTCAAGGACGGCGACGTGATGAACTTTTTGTTCAGCTCGTAAAAATCCCCATCAACGCTGCCGTCATGGTGATGTAGCGCGCGCCTTTGCCGATGGCCATGTAGCCCAGGCAGGGCCAGAATGGCAATTTGAGCCAGCCTGCCACGGCGCACAGCGGGTCGCCCACCACCGGCAGCCAGGCCAGCAGGCAGGCTTTGGGGCCGAGCCGCTCCAGCCAGGCCAGCGCGCGCAGGTGGTGTCTGGAGTGCTGGTATTTGTCCACCACTTTGTGCGAAGCCAGCCCCATCCACCAGGTCACGGCGCCGCCCAGCGTGTTGCCGATGGTGGCCACGGCAATCGTTGGCCAGAACAGCGACGGATTGAGTTCCACCAGGCCGTACACAAAGGGCTCAGATCCCATCGGCAGCAGGGTGGCCGACACGAACGACACCACAAACACGCTGCTGAGTCCATATTTGGGCAGTGCCAGCAGGGTGAGAAGGTGATTGAGCCAGAGGTCCATGGGT